>JAUWMN010000026.1 GCA_030613165.1 Desulfobacterales bacterium | reverse complement strand
ATACCACAAAGCTCACTCCCAGGAGCAAAAATGCGGTGATAACCAGTTCCTTGGCTAACAGGAGTGTTATAGGTCTAATGGCAGAAAGTTTCATGATTCAGAATGACTCTTAAAGGAATGCCGGGTTCTTTTGAAGATACGCGGCATTCCTTTTAAGAAGATAGCGTCGCAATGATTCCTTATTTCTGTTCTTCCTCGGGAATGAACCAATGGTCAGCGAACGAAAAGAACTTGTACGGGTGAATCGCAACGTGTCTCAATTTCTTATTGTAAGCTGCATAGTTCGTGAGGGTCCAGAGAAAGGTATAAGGACTCTCCTCTGCGATAAGAGCGTGAAGTTTTCGATTTATGGTTCTCCGTTTTTCGTGGTCGAGCGTGAGTTTGCTTTCCACAATAAGACTGTCCACCTCGGGATTGGAGTAAGCGCCAAAGTTATTCTTCCATGGGCCGATTTCTGCTGAATGGAAAAGTGACGATATATCGGCGGAATCGTCAAAGACCCATGAGGCGAATATAATGTCATAGTCGTGCTTCAGAAAAACGCTTTCTTTCCAGGACAACCATTCCTTAAATTCCACCTTGATATCCACACCTATTTTCTTAAGATAGCTTTTAAAGGCAAGCACTACGCGCTTGACAGCCTCGTTCTCCTTTTCTATGGGCACCTTAAGGGTCAGGGAGAGTTTTTCGCCGTTCTGCTCCATGATACCGTCGGTTCCCTGAACAAAACCCGCCTCTTGCAAGAGATCGCGTGCCTTTTGAGGGTCATACGGCAACGGCCGCACATCCAGATTATACGCCCAACTCCCGGGAGCGAAAGGGCCGGAGATTATCGTCCCCTGAGCATTAAAGAACGCATCGAGCATTTCCTGACGATTCACTGCATAGCCTATCGCCTTGCGCACGCGCTTGTCGGCAAGCAACGGATTTCGCATGTTGTAGCCAAAAAATGAATATGACAAGGCGTTGTACGGCTGCAGAACAAAGCGCTTGTCACCCTGGAGCTCGGGTATATTTCTGGGGTTTACCAACACAACCATGTCAATAGCATTAAACATGAGCGCTTGCGTCATAATATTCTGGTCCGCAAAAGGTTTGGCAACAAACTTGTCTACGTGAGGACGGCCGTTAAAATAGTTTTCGTTTGCGACGAGTACAACCTCACGGTCGGCAGTGAGGTTCTTCAGCATGTAGGGCCCTGTCCCGATCGGTTTGTGTACAAAGGGGTCTTCCCTTGTAAGGTACTCGGGCGTGCTCGGTCCATGTTGTGGTATAATCTTGAAGCTGAACTTGGCGAGTGCGTTAAGAACCGGCCTTTTGAGTTTACACTCCACTGTGTAGTCATCAAGTTTCGTGACGCCCCCTATAAACTCATACCTGACCTTAAGAGAGGTGATGGTTTTAGGATGCGTCATAATGTTGTATGTGAACACAACATCATCCGCGGTAAACGGCCGAAGTTCTTCGTCTTCCCTGGGATGCCATGTCACATCACTCCTCAGGTAAAAGGTATACGTACGGCCGTCATTGGATATCTCCCACCGTTCCGCCAGCTCAGGCACGATCTCCTGCCGCTCATTGATCCCTACAAGACCGTTAAAGATAAGTTCGGTAATACGTAGGGAGATCATGTCATTGCTGGTAATGGGATCCAGCGTGGCCGGCCTGCCGTACTCACCGTAATTCAGCGTCCCTCCATCCGACTTCCCGTTATTCTTCGGTGCCGCCTCTGACGGGGGCACTATAACGACCAACGTAATTAAGACAATAAGAAACAGAACACCCGCTAACCTTTTCATAAGCTCCTCCTCCAGGTAATCGTACGATTTATTCAAACACTCTTAATCATACGTCCTTTCTGGTATGATAGTATTAATCTCATATCTAAAAGACCTTAACGTCTCCCGCACTTTTCTGTTCCATTGAATAGACGCCCTGCATTGCAACCTGAATCTGTCGTAACGCCGGAAAATGCTTGCTCATTTCAAAATATATCTCCAGGGCCTCAGAAAATTTCTTGGTGCGGTAATAAGCTTCAGCCAGGTTGGTAAGCGTCAAAGGGTCGTTCTGCTCAATCCTGTTTTTATTGCTCTTGTCTCTCCCTGCTTCCATGTAGAAGACCGCCTTCCCGTAGTCCTTCTGCCACAGATAGTAGGTGCCGAGCGCACAATTGACGCTGGACAGGTTTTTCCCTTCTCCTGACTCAGCCAAAGCCATTGCCTTTGCAACTGTTTCCGGGCATTCACAATGAAGCCTGCTGCACGTAAAGAGGACCTCCGCGAGGAGATCGGGTGCAGCCTTTTGCCGTGAGAGGTTGTTCAAAAAGTTTATTGCTTCTGTCTTATGCCCTTTTTGATAACGGTTGGCGGCCTGCCGCACCGTTGCTTTATCCTTATACTGCCGCGGCATCCGTGAAGATGACAGAAACGAATCGGTCACCTTGATTGACTGGTCAATGTTGCCGAACAGGGCATGCGCTTCACCCAAGTAATAATGCGCCGCATCTTTGACCTTGGGGTCCGCTGCCGCCTCTTTCAGATAACCCAGACTCGCCTTTCCGTAAAACATTGACAAGTTGTTGAGGAGTGCGAAATCGTAGAAGCGGATTGTCTTGTTTTTAACAAGCACCTCTTCATATGAAAACCCTTTCATATCCGCGTGCCTGACCAGATCGAGTCCCTTTTTGATGAGCCCTGTTCGGGCATAGACCCCGATAACATTTTTCAGTATTCTTATCGACGGCTCTTGCCCAGCCTTTTTCACCGATGCAAGGGCCTTTTCACACATCACTGATGGGTTCCTGTTCGTGAGCCCCGCCGTGCTGTATGCTGCGGCAAGCTCGGATAATACCTCCGGGGCGCTCATCTTAATGCCGGACCAAAGATCAAGTGCCTGTTGCTTTTTCCCCTCCCTATAATGAGCGAGCCCCAGGCCCACCCGTGCAATGGCTTTGTGCTTTGTGCTTATCTGTTTATCAGCAATAAATTCCCTGAAACAGGATGCCGCCTTCCGAGGATTCCCCGCTTCTAAGAATGCCTCACCCATATAGAGTTTTACAAAACGGCTTCGCGCCTTTCCCTTAACGGCGGAAAGCCTTTTAAGATAGTCTAGATTGACCGATAATGATGCCTGGTACAATTGGCGGTATAATTCAGCGTTTTTGAAACAGATCATACCCAGACTTAAGCACATGGCACTCTTCTTGCCGGGTTGGACAGAAGAGAGATATGAGTGGAGCATTCGAGCTGCCTCTTCGTAGTGGTGTTTCTTGTAAAGCTCCATGCCACGTTGCATAGGGTCATCTGCAGAATACGACGGCGACGTCAGAAAGAAAATCATGACACAAAACAACGCAACTCGTTTCATATCCACTCCTGTCAAATATAATCGTTCCATTTCTCGAAAACGTTGTGCGAAGTCAAACTCGTTATTGCCTCAACTTCGCAATATAAATATGATCCCACTGTTCAACCTGGGAACGAAATGCAATGGTGCCGTCGGCTGAGCAGACCACGTCGTAGTTCATCTTTGTCTCCGTCCTGAGAGGGAGATCGATGCGTTCGTCGATGTCAACAAGGTAGATTGGATTATATGCCTGCCGGTCGTTTTTTACGTACACGATTCTGGAGCTGTCCGGCATCCACGCAGGTCCACGCTCAATGTTGGGAATAACATCTGTTGCCACAACGTTCGCAACAAGTCCATCGCCTTCCGTGGGGCTTGAACCATCTGCGGCAATCACCATAATACACCATACCTTCGGATCATTTTCCGAATTATAGTTGGAGTAAAAAGCGATCTTCTTGCCGTCGGGAGACCATACCGGTCTCAAATCGTCATAGGTCCACGTGGTAAGCGCCTCACATGTCTCCGTGGGTCTTCGCACATCATCAATAAGATAGATATCGTGATTTTCGTTGCTTCCATAGATCATCACAACCTTCGCGCCATCGGGAGACCACTGAGGGTACAAATATGATTTGTTCCCGTTCGTCATGAGTGTGGTTGCATTGTCTGCGAGGTTCATGAGATAAATGTCCGCTTTCCCCCTACGACCTGACACAAAAAGGAGCTGATCAGCTACCGGCGACCACCGTGCTTGACCGTCTTTCTCCCCATGTTCCGTAAGTCTTGTTGTTGTGTTGTTCCCCAGTTCGCGGAGGTAGAGATCATAGTTGCCGCTTCCACCATTGCTCATAAATACAAACCGGTCTCCAACCGGCGACCAGCTTACCCCGGCATTATAACTCACATCCTCACATATGCCGGGGAAGAAAAAATTCATCTCATTATCTTCTTCAGGCAACCGAAAGTACACTTTCTCTACAATCGTGCCATCGAGCCGTGCGATCAGAATCTCCTTCTTGTCACCCTTACTCCGTTCAAAGGCGATCATCTGTCCGGTGGGAGACCACGCAGGATTAGAATCATTGCGGCCGGCCTCGATACCGATAAGCTCACGAACATATAGGGGCGCTATCGCATCCGGCTTTTTTTCTTCTGGTTTTACTGCATAGTCCACAGTATCTACGCTACCTTCTTGAGTTCCTTCTTTCACCACAACCTCAACCAGCTCGCTCTCCTGAACTTCTTCTGCTCCTGTGTCAGAGGCGCCTCGTTTGCGTTCTTCCTCTGTTACGGCTTCAAACAGCTCGTTGCCCCCAGAAATTATGTCGTCCATGATTGCATTCAATGCGTCATCGTCGATTTCACTGCCTACTGTTATTTCAATGAATTCGGTTTTCATGGCCTCTCGTTTTTCTTCTCCCTCATGTGGCGTATCTTCCGGAGGTGATGAGCCTTCTATAGCGCCGATCGGCTCCTCTACCTTAACATCCTGTCCCACCACAACTTCATGAGGTCTGTCTTCCGTGGACGGGCTTTCTTCCTCAATCGATTCATCCGCGACCGCCGCAGGTTGTATCTCTTCGTCAATTGCGGTAAGATTATTATTTTCAGGCCCTATTCCTTCCGCAAGTCCATGCGATTCATATTCTTCGCGTTCCCTATCCGTTCCTGTTTCATTTATGTTATCTCCCTCATGCGTTTGTGTATCCGCAATCTCGTGGTCTGTCGTATGTGCGATATCATGCGACAGGGGGCCATCAGAAGCAATACCTATGCTATTAATCAATAACGCTGCAAGAAGGGCACGCCCTACGCCCCGCCACCTCCACCTGAGCTTCAAACCACCAACCTCCTTGAAATCGCTACATCAGGTCCTTAATCTGAGTCCAGTACTGTTCCGCCGATTCACTGATCTGTACAAAGGCACTGTTACCTTTGAGCCCGTTGGGGAAAAAGTCAAAGTACTCTCTCCACGCCAGATCAGCGCTATCAAGGATAGTGCTTTGTCTCGTAACCAGATAGAGCTTGTGATACGACAAAGCCAGGTAGTAGTAAGTGTCATGCACTGCCTCGTCGTAGTGGAGGTTCGGGAAGAATCGCGTGTTTTGCTTTGCTCTCTGGAGGTTTTGTATTGCCTTTGCAAAGTGTTGAGCAGCGGCTTCCCTATCTTTTTGTATCAGATGGTCTCCGTTCTCATAATAGGCATGTCCTAAATTGGTATAGGTCACGGCAAACTGCTTATAGATAAGTTGCCGGTTTTCGGGTAGCGACAGTACATTCTCGAACTCACGGATAGCGGCGTCATAGTCGTTCTTCTCATCCATATAGAGTCGTGCCAGCTTGCGGCGTGCATTTGAATAATCAGGATGTCCCCGTTCCGCACTCCGGTATGCCTCCATAGCAGCGTCAACGTCCCCGTTCACTTCAGCTCGTTTTCCGATTCTTAGGTAGTCCTTGTAAAAGACTATTTTATTGTTTCCCGTACGGTCTTCTATTTTGTTGTTGAACTCGACCACCTCTTCCCAGTCACGGTAGTCACCGCTTGCCGATAGCTTGAGTGTGTGGAATCCAAAGTTTACCAACTTACCTTCCAGAAGAGGAGTTTCTCCAATATTTTCGCCGTCAATGAATACGTCAGATCCTGATGGTTGTGATTCCACCTTGAACAGGGAGTTGTTGACTGTAAGAGCAAATTCCTTGACCTCCTTGTCCTCTTCTATTCGTATCTCCTCGCTTACCCGCTGATAGTTGTGCCGATAGAGTACGATATCATAACTTTTTCTCAGGCGTACCGGTATTGCGCAGGCGCCGTTCGACCCGGTCGTCCCGACCCACATGTTATCGAGATAAACATTCACGCCGCTTAACGGCGATACATCGGGCGGTAATCCTCCCTTAGCCAACAGGACAAAGGACTTCTTGGCAGCCTTCATTTCCTCCTGGCGGTATATTAGTCGGACTACCTTATCGCCTATAGCAATATTCTCCCCCTCTTTTATATTGAGAATCTCCAAGGCTGATTCTGTTTTTTTCGCCTTTCTTACCTTGAGTATGCCTATGTCTCGGTAGCCTTGTATTCTCCCCGTCTTGTCCGTTGTGGGGGCCATAAGCGCAAACTGCATACCCTTCCGTATCTTGTAGTCATATTTTCCCAGATTAATACGGTAGTGGAGCTGATCTTCAACCAAAACCACCGTACCTTCAAAAGGGAATCGATCTATGATATTGCGCACTATGGCCTTGGCGGTCTTCTTGATATCTTTTTCGCGTTTTGCGGTATTTATTTGACTGAAGATTAACTTGCCGCCGGATGCATAGACCTTTGTCTCAATTGTTAGGCCATCCTCATCCTTTGCCACACTCCCAAGGATGATCATATCAACTGTTCTAATGAGTCCTGTTCCCTGCCAGCCCTTTGTCGTAATGGTCTCTAAGGTGAGCTTTGTTTCCTTCATTTTCTCGTGAAGCGTGTCGCTTTGCACTTCTCTGAAGATCAAGTAGCTGAAAAGATTATTGTTTACTGCTTCTTTGATCCGGCTCAGGGCTTTTGTGACGTCTTCATCAGGAGTGTTGTTCACGTAATCATATATTCCTACTCTGATCGGCTTTGGCTTGGTCGGATAAAAAAACTTTTTAACAGTGCGCCGACCTTTCAAGACGATCGTTTTTTCCCATTCTGACGGAATATACCCCGGAACAGATACGGTAAGTCGAACCTTCTTTCCGGGTTTGCCCTTATAGACATATGTATACATTCCTTTGGCGTTCGTCTTTCCGACCTTTTTGTTATTGATACGTACTACTGCACCCTGAAGCCCCCTTGTTCGACCATATTCATCAGTGAGTATGGCAACAGAGATGACCGCTTTCCGGGAAAGAGCCACCTCCAAGCTTTGCCCGGGTGCTATCTTGCGGGTCTTGTCCCACCTCGCATACCCTTTTTTGGTGACGATAACGCGTACGCCCTTCTTGGGCAGGGCCTTATAATTATATACGAATTCGCCCTTTTCATCGGTTTTACCGATATTCTTACCTTTTACTTTGATGGCGGCGCCTTCAACCGGTTTTCCCTTTTCTGTGACAACAAAGGTACAATACTTTGTGGCTTTGAGATCGACCTCGAACGAATACCGATCCACCGCTCCCTTTTCGGGCACCTTCACAATAAAGGATTCCTCATGGGGCTCGATTCGGTATCCTTCAGATTTTTTGGCTACCGACAGGGCGACTTCTGTCCCAGGTTTTCTCTTAATTACCTTTGAAAAGTGGCCATCGTCATCCGTAGTCCCTTCTTCAACTCCGTCAACAAGGATTTTGGCCTTGGCCACCGGATTTCCATCCATGCGGACTTTTACCTCAAGCTCGAGGTCCTTTCCGCCCGAACAGGCAAAAAGCATAATCGACAAAAACAGAACAAAAAAGACTTTTACCGTTTGTTTGGCCATGGTATATGCCTCCTAAAAATAACGTACGTAACAAGTGGGGAGCTTTAGTGCCCACACGGGGCACGGCTTCATGCCCAACCCTGACTTTCTATTTCACCCGAACGTCTCTTAAATATAATGATAGTAGTTGTATGTGGGTCGACCGCTACATCATGGGAGGCCGAATATTCACTTCTCCAGGATTTACTATCTTATCGGCGTCGGTCTTGGACCCTTCAATGGACCTGCGTTTCCCTTCATGAATCTTCTTGAGCTTGAACTCCAATTCCGTGCTTGTGCAACTCCCTAATTCCACAGTTTGTGTTTCCGTCACATAACCGATTTTATTCGCCTCCACCTTGTACGTCCCTGGTGTTAGTGCATCTTCTTCGGACTCAAATTTTCCTTCTTCATCAACACTCACCGAATAAGAGGCATCTTCCAAGGTGGCAGTGGTGTTGATCATATTCACCACGGTACCTTGGGGGCTCTCCCCGACAACTGGCTTCATATGAGGGTCCATGAGCTGGAGCGTGCCGTATATCTTTGGTGAACAACCCACAACCACAAGGACTAATGTAATGACAAGTAAGAATAAGAGATTGGTTTTGCGATTCATAGTGTTCTCCTCCCATGCTTTAGGTAAAGAATGTACCCTTAAGTAGAGAATATCAGTACGACCGATTTTCTTTATGTTTATGTATGCTGCTGTGTAACTTATGATCCTATCGACCACTTTCTCTATTTTATTAACTAAATTAATGATAATTTTACGAAGGGCCGGATTCCTCCTGTAACTTGTTACTATGACAACAAAATATAACCTTGATGTTTTGCAAAAAGCCGTCCCTCTCCACCCCTATAGAGCCTCTCGACAGGTGGGTCGACGATCAAGGGAGAGGGACGGGGTGTTTTGGACTTTTTGCGAAACTATCAAATTATAAAAACCTTCCAAAATACAGATTAATAATGTAATATATAATAATATATGACAAGATTTTCCAATACATCTCCCTTACCCGATCTTCACGCCAGACTCATCACGAACCTTGCATAAGGAGGTCCCAACATGACTTCTCCCGAATCAAATTTCGCGAAAGAGAAGATACTGCTTCTTTTGAATAGGTATGCGCTTTCGTACTACAGGGAGGACAATTGTGTTGAATATTTCATCACTGACAAAGACACGGGAGAAGAAATCTCGTACGCCGTTGTTTTCTCTTTAGACAACTATTCAAAACGAATTCATGTGGGTAAGTTTTGGCCGGATCTCTATAAACAGACCGAATCCAAGTACCTTTCCGCCGCTTGTTTTTATATTCTTGCACATCATTTCGCTCATATATACCACTTACCTCATGAATATCGGCTTTGTCTTGAAACACGTCCTGCCACCAACAAAAATTTTTTTTCGAGACTCAAGGATTTTGGACTTCGCGTCAAGGGGTCTCAAATGTGTCAAACCATTGAAGTCTGCGGCACGTATCCCGCATTAGACATAAACACTTCAATGATTAACAAGAAAATCATAGAAGACCAAACAACACTCTTTCAGGTTTGATGATTTCGTAAAAAGTCCGGCTTTCCGTCACTCCCGCGTAGGCGGGAGTCCAGAACAAGCTGATATTACTGGATTCCCGCTCCCCAATCAGGCCGAGGACAAGCTTCGCGGGAATGACGACATAGGGTGTCTGAAGACTTTTTACGAAATCATCAAATATGGAGGAAAAAAATGAACTTTCCTCATCTTTTTTCATCGGGCAAAATTGGCGAATGCTCTCTCAAGAACAGAATCATCATGCCCCTTTTTCCCACAAAATACGCTACAGAGAGCAGGGTTAATCCGAAGATAATCGAGTTTTATAGGGCAAGGGCAAGAGGAGGTGTCGCATTGATTGTCCTTGACTGCCCCTGTCTGGATTACCCCAGGGCATATAAAGGCCCCCATGAGCTTCGTTTTGATCGGGAAGACTATGCCAGGGGCGTAACAGAACTCATAGGCGTCATTCATGCTGAAGGCTCTAAGGCCTTTATGCAGCTCAATTATCCCAAAGAAAGGACTTTTAAGAAAGAGATTGTTGGCGCCAAGAAAAAAGGAGATGTGTGGATAGTCTCCCTAGCGAATGCAATGTCTCTTGATGAGGCAGATGAAATACTGGCAATCATGGCCAACGGCGCCAAAAGGGCACGGGAGATTGGTTATGATGGAGTGGAAATCCAGGCAAGCTATGGCGATCTCATTGCCCAACTCCTTTCCCCCCTTCTTAACAAACGTAACGATAAGATGGGAGGGTCTACAGAGAATCGGGCACGTTTCCTCACTCAATTGATTCGAAAGGTAAAGGAGTCGGCGGGCCATGATTTTCCGGTAATGGTAAAACTGGTCTGTGATGAGTTTGTTCCGGGTGGATTGGATGTGGATGACGGGAAGAAGATCGCCGGGCTCGTGGAACACGCGGGAGCTGATGCTATCGTGGCCAACGCGGGCAACAAGTCCACAAAATTCATCACCATCCCTTCCCACTATAGTCCTCCCAGGCCACTGATCGGTTTGGCTGCCCAGATAAAGGCCTCGGTCAGCATACCTGTTGTTGCCATAGGCAAGATAAAGAGTCCTGATATGGCTAATGAGATCATTGGCCACGGGAAAGCCGATTTTGTTGCCATGGCCAGAGCCCTGATTGCTGACCCTGATCTCCCGCAAAAAGCCGTATCCGGTATGGTAGATGACATCAGAGGGTGCATATACTGTCTGCAAGATTGCGCGGAAAAAGGTGTCGTGGGAGTGGGAAGATGCTGCGCGGTGAATCCCTTTGCAGGTCGTGAATATTCCTGGAAGGTTTCACCTGCTTCGGAGAAAAAGAGGGTGCTGGTGATCGGTGGCGGGCCCAGCGGAATTCAGGCGGCAATAATGGCGAGTCAGCGAGGACATGAGGTAGAATTGTGGGAGCAGAATCAGCTTGGTGGGCTGGCCCGCCGGG
>JAUWMN010000173.1 GCA_030613165.1 Desulfobacterales bacterium | reverse complement strand
ATATCCTAAAGGAGGGATATCAGGAACGTTTCCTCATGAATGAAATCGCGGTAAGGGAAAACTTTCAAGATATTTTGCCGATTCCCCGGCTCTTGAAGAGTAACAGGAAGGCCAGGGTTTTTGAAGAAGAATACAGGCCCGCAATGCCCGTGCGCGCATTGAATCAACAGACATGGCCCTTGTTGCTCGATCTTTTTGAAAGTCTATTCATCTATTACGAACGTAATACGGTCACTTCAAAGTCAACATCGGAGTATCTTAATAAGTTAGTGCAAGAAATAAAACAGAAAGCGCATCTGCTTTCCTCTGGTACACAAGATAAGGTGTCAGAACTAATTTCCATCACGGATAAAAAGTGGATGAAAAAAGGGAACGACGAAACCCTTATTGTGAAGGGACATGGCGATTTCTGGTTGGGCAACATACTCATCGAGGAAGATGGCAAAAGGCTCTTAATAGTTGATTGGGAAAGGACCGACAACTATTCTCTACTGCATGATTTTTTTACGTTTCTTGCCATTTATTCCATGGAACAAGGAGATTTTAAGATTATAAAAGATGCTTTTGATTCAAGTCCCTGCCGTATCCCGGTAAAAGAACTGCTCCAAAAATATCAGCAACACTTCACTACAAGATGTGATCGTCCCTTTCTTGAACGTCAATTAGGAATATTTCTGATGGAAAGACTCTGGTTTTCTTTAAGGCTTTTCTCAGATACGCCTTTTGCGAGCCGTGAAATAGAAAAAGAAATTGCAAGATGGCACGTATTTTTCAAACAGGTTTCAAGGGAAGGGCTACTAACAGGTCTCATTCGATGAAAGAATTTCTTGAAAAAATTTTTGTGGCCATGAATGCGGCTGGAATCAGTTATGTGGTGTTACGCAACTACGAGTCTCTTCCTGATACAATAATTGGTGAGGATATCGATCTTCTTGTTTCCCGCAAGGATGCGGCGAGGTTGAACTCGATATTAAGAGAAAAGGGGTTTCTAATTGTCCCTGACATCTTTCCCCACAACTTTGCTCTTTTTTTTGATAAAAACCACGGAAAGTTGATAAAGTTTGACATTGTAGACCGCCTTGCTTTCGGAAAAAAGATAATCCTGCCGTTCCCTGCGCGTTACGAACAACAAGTACTTTCCAGGAAGCTGATTCATGAGGAGTTTCGCATCCCTTCGGTTGAAGACGAAATCATCTTGCTCATTCTGCATTGTATTGGAGATAAGGGATTTTTTAAGTCCACCTACAAAGAGAGACTTCAGGAATTAGTCTCTGGTGAGTTGGACACAGGATACCTGAGTAAGTGTCTCGCGGAGCTTTTCGGACAAACAACAAGTAAGAACGTTGTCCTGTGGATCATGAAGGGAGAATTTGAGAACCTTGTGAAGCTAAACAGACGAGTAGAGACTTATCTTTTGGGAAGACTTAGTCTGGAAGGTTTGTTGTTAGCGCTCAAAATATTGAATCAGAGGGTCGTGCTGAAGTTGTTCGGCAGAAGGGGGTTGAGTATTGCTTTGTTAGGGCCGGACGGAAGCGGGAAAAGCACATTGGCCCAAAAAATCAGGGACAGGAAAATATTCAAAACCGTGTCTGTTTACATGGGCCGCGATCAATTTATAATTCCTACGCGACGTATTTTTAAACACATTTTGGGTGCGCTAAAAAAAGATAAAAGAGAAAACGGCAAGATGTCTACTGCGTCGCAGCACGAGACCCTGATCCCGGTAAAAGGCGCATGCAGAGACATCGTTGATGTGGTCAGGTTTTTTCATGATCTCATCGATTTTTATGTGCGCTATTTTTTGTACAATTTTTTGAATTGTAGAAAGGGATTTCTGGTTGTCAATGACCGCTATGTCTACGACATGTTGTTGGGTGGAGAAAAGATTCAGAAGCTCAAGTTGTTTTGGTGGGTTATTATCTCTTTGTTTCCTACACCGGACTTCGTGTTTCTCTTGGATGTCCCAGCCAAAAAAATGTATGCGCGGAAAGGAGAGCATACAATAGAGTCTCTGGATGCAATGAAGACGCACTATGCTACTCTGAGTACAATGGTGAAGAACTGCTATGTTATTCCTACCAATAGAAAGGCTGATAAATCGGCAAATGAGATTATTGCCCATATATGGAAGGAATATTATTCTAACTGTGCGATACATTAAATGTTGAGCCTGCACAGTGCTGATAAGGTTAGTATCGTATAGGTACAATTTGTGAAGAGGAACATATGGCCGAGACAATCCTTTTCGTGACCGCAAGCCCTGGAAAAGTGTTTGGCGGAGGAAAAAGGGTCTTTTATAGCCTTATCAAGGGGCTTGATCGAAATCTTTTTCGCCCTGTGGCAGCCTGTTCGCCTGAAGGTGCCTACGCAGAAATGCTCCATAATGCGGGCGTTGAACTTTGTACTCTGAACATGGACAATCGATATAATCCTTTCACTATCTACCGTCTGGCAAAGATCATGAGAGAAGAGTCGGTAACTATCGTGCACAGTCAAGGAGGAGGGAGAAGCAATTACTTTGCTTTTTTAGCTGCTCATTTGGCCAAGGTCCCGATAAAAGTGGCTACTGTAGCTAATTTGGTGGAGGGATGGTCGGATGTGCATCCTTTGCGGCGATTGTGTTACGTTACAATAAACCGTATCATGGAAAAGTCGGCGGATGTTTTCATTTGTGTAGCGCACTATTTATGCCGGATTCTTGTTGAGCGCCATGGTATTGCACCGGAAAAGGTAATTAATGTTCCCAATGGAATTGATATCTCCAGATTTGTTTGCAGACGCCGCCGTTTGGATATCCTGAGTGAGTTGGATCTCCCTACAAATAAAGTGCTGGTCAGCCTCATCGGCCGGATGGTGTGGGAAAAAGGTGTTAATGTTTTTCTGGAAGCGGCTTGTGAACTCAGTAAGAAGGTTACGAATATTCATTTCCTTATAGTGGGAGACGGCCCATTGCGAGGGGAGTTGGAACAACAAGCACTTGATTGTGGTCTTTCGAAGATATGTTCATTTGTGGGTTTCCAGAGGGACATACCGGCTATTTTAATGGCCACCGATATCGTGGCGCTTCCTTCATTTGTTGAAGGACTGCCAATGATTATTTTAGAAGCAATGGCATCTAAGGTTCCCGTGGTGGCAAGCGCTGTGGGTGGAATACCTGAAATGATCAAAGAAGGGGAAAATGGTTTTCTTGTTCCACCTAAGGATTCCGATTCCCTTGCCAAGAAGTTATTACTGCTTGTTAATGATAAAGGCCTAAGAAAAAGAATGGGTGAAGCCGCAAGGAAAGATGTGGAGGAATCGTTTAGCGAAACAGAGATGATTTATAAAACTCAACAGGTATATCTTGATTTAATCAAGGCAAAAGGGTTGTAAGCGAGTGGACAAGAAATCCTTAAACATTTTGTGTGTGGCAGATGTTTCAATTGGCAAGGTGATCGGCGGTGCTGAACGAGCGCTTTTTGAGTACAGCACCCGATTGGCACAGAGAGGCCACTCAGTACATATTTTGACACGCACGTATCCGTGGCACACCTCGAAGATCGAAACCGTTAACGGTGTTCGGGAATGGCGTTTTGATTTTGATGACCGCGATTTTCTCAGATCCTTTTATTCTACCGTTTTGAAAAGCAGACGATTGTTTGACTCGCTTTGCGAGAAGTTCACATTTGATATCATCAATTTTCACCAGCCGTTTTCCGCCCTTGGTGTGGTTTGTTCTCCGAACAGCAAGGGCGCCAGGAAAGTCTATACATGCCATTCACTTTCTTTTGAAGAATTCCAAAGCCGAACCCCACAACCCGACGACATGGTGGGAAGGTGCCTCTATGCTATAAGCTGGCGATTAAGACGGGCCGTTGAAAAAAAACTTCTGGAGCTATCCAATAAGATCATAGTTCTGAGCGATTTTACAAAAGAAAAGCTTTTCCATCATTATGATATCCCAGACGAGAAGATTGCCCTCATCCCGGGCGGAGTCGATCTGGTCCGTTTCAGTCCTGCTACGAATCGGACCGCAATTCGAAAGAGTTTACATATCCCAGCGAGGAAATTTCTCCTGTTTACCGTGAGAAACCTGGTAGCCAGGATGGGGTTGGAAAATCTCCTGTATGCTGTGAGCAAGGTTGCCAAGGAGATCCCCAATATCTATCTTGTCATCGGAGGCAAAGGACCTCTAAAAGAGAAACTTGTTGCATTGGCACAAAGACTTTCAATACAGGATCGTGTTCGATTTGTCGGATTTATCCAAGAAGGGGAGTTGCCGGCTTATTACCAAATGGCCGATCTATTTGTTCTACCGACCAAGGAGTTGGAAGGATTTGGTTTGGTAACCGTGGAGGCCCTGGCATCCGGCCTGCCGGTACTCGGTACACCTATAGGCGGAACAAAAGAGATATTAACGAAGCTCAATCCAGATCTTCTATTCAAAGATGTCGGCGCTGATGCCATGGCAGAATCGATTCTCAGCATGGTTGCGAAACTGAAAGGAGACAAAAAACTCAAGAGTTCTTTGCCCAAACAATGTCGGGAATTTGCGGAAACGTATTATGCGTGGGACGATAAGATCGATCGCTTGGAAAAAGTGTTCAGGGGAACTGTAGGGGTTCACACGAACACTGCCAACGTTAACTATAGGGCCCCAGTTGAAGAATAAAATAAAGGTA
>JAUWMN010000018.1 GCA_030613165.1 Desulfobacterales bacterium | reverse complement strand
CAGGCTCAGATTTTAGTCCTCGAAATACTCAATGTATTCCTCCGGGTAAAATCTTCGCCTTCTGGACGGAAACTAAGCATCAAAAGGACTGTTTTGCAAAGGTCTCAATCAGCGATTATGTCAGTATAATTGTTCGAGTGTTTCCCAAAAGGTTGGGAATGATTTTTCTACGCAACTTGGTTTTTTAATCTGGACGCCTGGGACCGCAAGCCCTGCTACTGCAAAGCACATTGCGATTCGATGATCATCGTAAGTTTCGATGACCGCCTTGTGTGGGCGCCCTCCTTCTATAATCAATCCGTCAGGAAGCAGCTCAACATTAATACCCATCTTTGTCAGTTCATTCTTAACCGCGGCCAACCGGTCGGTTTCCTTTATTTTAAGATGAGCCACATTGCGAATCGTGGTCGTACCTTCGGCAAAAGCAGCCACGACCGCAAGGGTCGGCACGACATCCGGCATCATTCCCATGTCCGCTGTAATGCCCTGTAGCGGTCTTCCCCGCACGCTAATTCCATCGATCTCTTCTTCTATCTGACACCCCATCTCTTCAAGGAGACCTAAAAGCCTCAAGTCTCCCTGGCGCGACGCAGGCTTAATGTTGGCAACCTTGATTCGGGCGCCTGTAATGGCTGCGGCAGCCCAAAAATAGCTTGAGTTGGATGCGTCAGGTTCTATTGACAAACGAGTGGGTGCGTATCCTTTGCGGCCCGCTACGTAAAATCTGTTCTGATCTCTTTGTTCTACTTTTACGCCAAACCGTTCCATGACCTCTATGGTCATTGTGACATACGGTCGTGAAACCAATTCGCCGACAATCTTTACATCAAGACCATTTATGGTGTAAGGCGCCACCAGCAAAAGGGCCGAAAGATACTGACTGCTGACGTTCGCCTTAAGGGAAAGGCTTCCACCTTCAAGACCTTTGGTTTCAACGTTAACAGGGGGGCAGCCATTTCCGTTTATCGAATAGGCGCGAGTCCCTATTTGATTCAGTCCGTCCAAGAGGTCCTGGATCGGGCGTTCCGACATCCGGGTGTTTCCGGCAAGCGTGTAAGCGCCTTTTCCGAGCGTCGTAACTGCGGTCAAAAAACGTATAGAGGTCCCCGCGTTGCTGAATTGAAGAGTATCGGAACATTCCGAGAGTTCTCCTCCCGTCCCTGTAACCCTAAAATTATTATCAACATGATCAATAACGGCCCCTAATTTTTTTAGGGCCGTCATTGTGTAATAAGTATCGTCACATAACAGGCCGTTTTCTATAACACTATCTCCATTAGCCAACGCGGCGGCAACCAACGCCCTGTGCGTATAGCTCTTGGAACCTGGAACGGTTACAGTAGCTTCGGTCACCCCTATCGATTGAATTGTTTTCATTGTTTGTTTTCCTATCGATCTTCTATCTTATCTTTGGCAGCTCCCAACATGAACTCGACCGGAGCTTTTTCCCCGGTCCAGATCTCAAACTGAGCAGCCCCCTGATATATCAGCATATAAAGACCATTGATGGTCATACATCCCCGTGCTTCCGCCTCTTTTAAAAGACGTGTCCTTAAAGGACTGTAAACCGCGTCCATTACTACAATGCCGGGTTTTAAACATTCGGAAGGGATAGGAGACTTTTCTGAATCCGGATGCATTCCGACAGTAGTGGCATTGACAATGATATTTGCATCCACACCCGCAATTTCGTTCAATGGAACAAAATCGCAGCCCAAGTCCTCTGCCAGCTTGCGACCGCGGTCAATGGTACGATTTACAATAATAACTTTCCCGCCGACAGACTGTACCCCGAATCCTATGGCTCGGGCAGCCCCGCCAGCGCCAATTACAACAATGCGCTTTTCCTTTAAGGACCCTGCTTTTGACAGGGCTCTTATCGCGCCAATACCATCGGTGTTGGTTCCGGTTAATTCTCCATCTCGGTTTACCACTGTATTGACCGCGCCTATCTTTTGCGCTGTGTTGTCAATATGATCCAGGTGCGGCATTATTGATATCTTATGAGGAACAGTGATACTGACCCCGCGGATGCCGAGAGTTCGCACTGCTTGAATCGCGGCCTTGACGTCTGTCACATCAAAGGGAACGTAGCAGGCCTCGATTCGCAAGTGGCTGAATGCCGCGTTATGCATAGCCGGGCTAAGGCTGTGCGCAACCGGATGTCCAAGAATACCGTACAATTGTGGTCTAAGTTTTTCAGGCAAATGGCCCCCCTTAAAACTATATTTCCCTAATCTGTGGACTATGTTTTCGTATTACAATTTTTCTGCAAAAAAAAGTACTTGGCTGAAATTAACATAACCGTTTTTAATCATCAAGTTCTGTTTTGCTGTTTTTTTAATTGATTTAAAGAATGAAATGTATCAATAGTTGCAGACCGTTTCAGTAACGTCGGTCATTTGTTTTGATCAAGAACGATGGAAAACAACGCTATGCATTACGAAGGTAACATAATCCGTCCTCCAAGCGAGGCATTCAGTATCATCCTGCAAGTTACCGTGGGATGCTCACATAACAAATGCACGTTTTGCGGAACATACAAAGGGAAGCGGTTCAAGATAAAATCCGAATCGATTGTAATGAAGGATATCGATTTTGCCGCACACTATTGCACGCGCCAGCGCAAGGTCTTTCTCACTGACGGCGACGCTCTCATACTCCCCCAGGAAAAATTGTTGAGTCTCTTACGGATGATCCGAAGCCGTCTCCCCTGGGTGACACGAATCGGACTCTATGCAAATGCGAAAAGTATTCGTATGAAAAGTCTCGATGAGCTAAAAGTCCTCCGTGAAAACGGGCTGGGGATTGTATACATGGGAGTGGAAAGCGGCGATGACACTACATTGAAAAAGATACGAAAAGGAGTGGGCGCTGAAAGGATCATTGCCGCTGGAAAGAAGGTAAAGGAAAGCGGGATAAAACTCTCGACAACGGTTCTATTAGGAGTGGCCGGGAGAGATCGTTCTCAAATACACGCGGAAAAGACCGGCACGGTTTTGAGCGCCATGGACCCCGACCATGTCGGGGCGCTCAGCTTAATCCTTCTTCCCAACACCCAGCTTTATGCAGACTGCCAAGAAGGTAAATTTACTCTGATTACTTCCAAAGAGATGCTGGAAGAGTTAAAGACCATGTTCGAACATACCAGACTTTCAAGAGGGCTGTTTTACGCCAACCACGCATCCAACTATCTGCCCATTAAAGCAAGGCTCCCAAGGGATAAAGACGCGACTATAGAGTTAATCGACAAAGCCATATGCGGAAAGATTCCTCTCGTGCCTGAGCAGTTGCGGGCGCTTTGAGAGCTTTGCATAACTGCTGAACAAGTCTCTTAATAGTCTCTACATCAATCTTTAATGCATCAACCTCTGCGACTTATTCTTCCAAATTTTTTCAACTTGACATTCAACGTAGCTAAATGATACTTCTAATATATTAAGGAACTTTCCTCGTCTTACTTCCCAGCGGAGACCGGAATGGCAAAGATTCTCGTCGTGGATGATGAAGAAGTTATTCGGCGTCTGTATAATAACGTCCTTTCTAAAGTGGGCCATGAAGTGTTGGTGGCGGAAGATGCCGAAAAAGCGAAATCCATATTATCCAAAAAAGAGTTTGATGTTGCCGTAGTGGATCGGATTCTTCCAGGGCAAGGAGACGGCGTGGACATCCTTAGATTTATCCAGGCCAGACATCCCCTTTGTCAGATCATTATGCTTTCAGGATTTCCTACCTTTAGCTCGGCATCAGAAGCAATTCGTTGCAGGGCCTTTGACTATCTGACCAAACCGGTCAAACCAACAAAACTTTGCGAGGTTATTAATGCCGCTTTAAAAGAAAAAATTTTGCAGAAAGAACAAACCCTGAATGCTGAAAAGAACAAGAAAAGCTATGAGGAAATGAAGTCAAAACAGGAGATGCTGCAACATGATATGCGATCTCTACTTATAGGAATAATCGGTTTTACCAATCTTCTTGTCAACAGAACATCATTGGATGATAATCAATTGGGATATTGTAAACAAATTCAACAATGCAGTATTCAGTTGGAAAACATGGTAAACGCCTATCTTAATATATCGCATTTAGAACAAACACATTTTCAACTTAATAAGACAGAGTTTGACTTTTTGGACCTCGCCAGACAGTCAAGGAAGACATTACATTTTTTGGCCGATGAAAAGAATGTAGATATTTCCATGATATACAACAAAAAAATGCTTTCCATAGAGAACGTCCTTTCCTTTAAAGGGGATCGGATGTACCTTCAAAATGCTATGGACAATCTTTTAAAAAATGCCATTGAGGCATCACCTCTGGATAGAAGAGTAAAGATCAAGATTAAAAATACAAATAGCCACGTATGGGTTACTGTTCAAAACTGGGGGGCTATTCCGGCACGTCTGCGCCCTACATTTTTTGAAAAATATACCACCTCAGGGAAAAGGAAGGGTATGGGTATAGGTACCTATATGGCGAACTTAGTTGTAAAAGCACATGACGGGGAGATAACCTTTGAGTCTTCCGAGGACAAGGGGACCGAGGTATTAATAAAACTGCCGCTTTCATCGGGGGAAGGGGTGAACCGGAACCACACCTTAAGTCAAAAACCATCAGAATACAACTTACAAGCCTCCTCTTGAAATCAAAGACCTTTTGAGACCTTTACGAGGTCATCAATTTTAACGTCTCAGCATAAAAAATGTTGACAAAACTTTATATGTTTTTATTATAGGTTTTAATTAAATACCTATTTCTGATCAATTCTGAAGGAGTTATACAGTATATAACTTCTAAATTCAACCTGGGAAAAGGATGTTCTGATGAAACGGATAGTACTGTTGATTGCGGTGTTTTTTTTAATCGGTGGCATGGCATACGCAGAGACCATGTATGTAACGGATTCGTTCGAAGTCACCGTTCGTACAGGAAAAGACATAACTCACAAAATCCTTGCGCTTGCAAAATCGAACCAAAAATTAGAGGTCGTAGAACAGGAGGATGAATGGGCTTTTGTACGGCTACAAAACGGCAAAGAAGGATGGATGCTGAACCGGTTTCTAACAAAAGAGATACCAAAGAGTATACAAATAAAGGCTCTTAAACGGCAAAATGAGAATTTGGTTCGTACCGTGTCCCTATATAAGGAGGAAAACGAAGCGCTTAAAAAAGACAACCGAGAGCAGGCCATGGGCCTAAAAAAGCAAGAAAAGACCTCAAGTAAAATCGAAGAGGAATATAATACGCTAAAACGGGAATCAGCAGATTTTTTGAAGTTAAAGAAGTCCTATGAAAAGGCATCAGAAGCTCTTGCTGTTCAAACAAAACAGGTAGAGACTTTAGAGAGTGAGGTAAAGTCTCTCAGATGGAATAAGGGCCTCCGATGGTTTTTAAGTGGCGCGGCAATACTATTAGCCGGGATATTAATGGGGATCTCTTTTCGAAGGCAGCGCAAGTCATCACTTCTGGAATAGCGCCAGTACCCATGCCTGCCGGCGCTGACTTTCTTATCTATCATGGAATACAAAAAAGATTTTCTAGTAATCGGAAGCGGAATCGCCGGCCTTACATTTGCCCTAAAGGTGGCGGATTACGCTACAGTAGCGGTGATAACCAAGAAAGATATAATGGAAGGGAATACCAGGTATGCCCAAGGAGGGATTGCCTCGGTCTTTGGCCCAAATGACTCGTTTGATCTTCATATTCAGGACACCCTTCAGTCCGGTGATGGATTATGCAAAAAATCAGTAGTTGAAATGGTAGTAAGAGAGGCTCCAGAACGGATCCAAGAACTATTCGATATGGGCGTATGCTTTGCCGTTCGATCAGACAAAAAGACGTTTGATTTGGGCCGTGAAGGGGGTCATTCCAGAAACAGGATTATACATGCAAGCGACATGACCGGCAGCGAGATAGAGAAGGTCTTGGCCGGAAGGGCTCGGGAACACAAAAACATTACCATCTTTGAGAATCATGTCGCTATAGATTTGATTACATATTCAAAAAGCTTCAAGCGTGGTTTAGTAACCGCCAACCACGAAGATTATTGCTGTGGAGCATATGCCCTTGATATTGACAAAAATGAGGTTCATACCTTTGGAGCCAAGACAACTGCTCTTGCTACTGGAGGATCGTGCAAAGTCTATCTTTATACCAGTAATCCGGATGTGGCAACAGGCGCCGGTATAGCCATGGGATATAGGGCGGGCGCCAAGGTTGCAAATATGGAATTTGTACAGTTTCATCCCACCTGTCTCTATCATCCGGACGCAAAAAATTTTCTTATTTCCGAGGCGGTACGAGGAGAAGGCGGCGTCTTGGTGACTGCCAAGGGACATGCGTTTATGGAAGATTATGATCCACACAAAGATTTGGCGTGTCGGGATGTGATAGCACGCTCAATCGACATGGAACTAAAGAAGAGTGGTGATGAATCGGTCTATCTCGATATTACGCATCGCAACCCTGATTTTATTAGGCGCAGGTTCCCTAATATTTATGAAAAATGTCTCTCCTTTGGAATTGACATGACGAAAGAACCAATCCCTGTTGTCCCGGCAGCCCACTATATGTGCGGCGGAGTTGTTACCGATAATGCGGGAAAGACTAATATTAAACAACTTTATGCTGTCGGCGAAGTGGCCTGTACCGGTCTTCACGGAGCAAACCGTCTCGCCAGCAATTCTCTTTTAGAAGCTCTTGTGTTTGCGGACAAAGCAGCACATCAATCTATACAAGAACTAAATTCTTTTTCCGAAAGCACAATCCCCGAACTTCCTTTGTGGGATCCCGGAGGCGCTACAGACAGTGACGAGGCCATCATGGTATCTCAGAACTGGGATGAAATTCGTCGGTTTATGTGGAATTATGTAGGGATCGTACGTTCAAACAAGAGACTTTATAGGGCAAAACATCGTATCGATAATATTAAGCAGGAAATTTTAGAATATTATTGGGACTTCAAGGTCACAAGCGATATTATAGAATTGCGGAATATTGCTGAAGTTGCGGATATGATAATACAGTGCGCCATGTTAAGAGAAGAAAGCCGGGGGCTTCATTACAATCTTCAATATCCGTACAAGGATGACAAAAATTGGAAAAAGGATACGGTGTTGGAACGGCATTCCTAATCTCTCTCCCCTGTTAGTCTTTTAATAAGCCGCAACAACAATCTCTTTAGATTGATAACAAAAAGGATTCCTCCAAGGAGTGATAGGACTAATGGGAATCGATAAAAAAGCTTATACTCGGGTTGGCTCTTTGCAATAAAAATACCTGTAATTGCAAAGACTAAAACCATGGCCGACGCAACCAAAACAATACCATAAAATATGGTTGAAGAATACCATGGAACAATAATTTTTCGAAAAGAGGGGGTGCGAATTGCGTTCATGGTTATCTGATCTCTATCCTTTGAGCTTTCAGCTCTATTCCTCTATCACTTAATCCCTATAAAAAGTGTACAGACTCCAAGTGTGAGTGGTTTGTAGTAGACCTTTTCAAAGCCTGCCTCCCGCATAAGCTCGCAAAAATCTTTTGGAGAGGGGAACTTAAAAACCGAATCCGGGAGATAACTGTACGCCCCTGAATCCCCTGATATTATCTTACCTATCATAGGAAGAATTTTTTGAAAATAGATGAAGTAGAGATTTTTCATAAAATCTATTTTGGGGAGTGTAAGCTCCAGAATGAGAACCTGCCCCCCTTTTTTAAGAAGTTCATGGAAGACCTCCAGCACCCTCTTCTTGTCTGCGATATTTCGAATACCAAATGCCATGGTCACGGCATCGAACACTCCTGATTTAAATGGCGGATGGAACGCATCACTTTGGACCGGTCTGATATCTACACAATAGTTAGCTCCGACTATCTTTTTTTTCCCTAATTGAAGCATTCTAAATGCAAAGTCAATCCCCCACACTGTAATCGATCTCCCCTTTTGACGCCCGATTTCCAGAGCAACATCCCCGGTGCCTGTAGCCACATCCAATACCCGACCTTCAGACGGCGCCCGGAGGGCTTTGACCAGTACTCGTCGCCAGTGAATGTCACGCCTCAAGCTAAGGAAATGATTTAAAAAATCATACCTCGGGGCAATTGCTTGAAACATCTCTTGTATATGTTTTCCTTCCATTTGCAAAGGTCTCCCAGTGTCCGCTCAGAAATGGTAGTTCTACCCTTTCTGAGTGGACGCCAACTATTGACAAACACAACTGATGCGTTATGTTTAACTATTTACTTGCCCTTTTTGTTCGATCCTATTAATTTAATGTTAATATCATATAACTTATGATATTAGCAACCAAATTTCAAAAGTATCTAATTGTTCGGGTCGGGCTCCTTTTTGCGAGCTTTTAAATTGAGATTATGATTGAAGCAACGAGATTGACAAAAAGGTTTGGCACTATAACCGCTATAAAGAATGTGTCGTTTCATGTGGACAAAGGTGAGATTCTCGGTTTTCTCGGTCCTAATGGAGCCGGAAAAACTACTACTATCAGGATATTAACCGGACTTTTTCCGGCCACATCCGGTTCTGCCCGTATTGCCGGATTCGATGTCTTTGATCAATCAATCGAAGTTCGAAAGCGTTTGGGCTATCTTCCTGAAAACGTGCCTATATACAATGAGATGCCGGTGTCGGCCTACCTTAAGTTTGCAGCAAGCATGAAAGGGGTGGAAGCCAAAAATGCGACAAAAGAGGTCGCGAGAGTGCTTGACCGGTGCAGTCTTGTGCCGGTCAAAAATCGCATAATAGGAAAACTTTCTAAAGGGTTCCGACAACGTGTTGGTATCGCCCAGGCAATACTCCGTAATCCGGATGTCCTAATCCTTGATGAGCCAACCATAGGCCTTGATCCCAAGCAAATCACGGATATTCGAAAGCTTATCATGGGCTTTGCAGGTAGAAAAACTGTGATTCTCAGCAGCCACATCCTCCCTGAAGTCAGCATGATGTGCCGGCGAGTAGCCATCATCAACAATGGTCGAATTGTAGCCATAGATACTCCACAATGTCTTACAGGGCGTACAGCAGACAAGGTGTTCCTTGAAATCAAGGGGCCGGAGGTTGAAGTTCTTACAAGACTTCGAGGCATCCCTGGAGTCGGATCGATTGCGTCGGAAATTGATCAAAAAACAGGAATCGGTCGCTATACAGTAAAAACAAAAGACGGAAAAGAGATTCGGGGCACATTGTCCCGGTCCATTATTACCGCGGGATGGTCGCTTCTGGAGATGCGCGCAGTGCGGCCCAGCCTGGAAGATGTATTTATCCGGCTTACCAGAGAAGAACGATAGAGAATGAGAAATATATATAGTATCTGGAAAAGGGAAGTTTATGTCTACTTTACATCACCTATTGCGTATGTGATTCTTACTACTTTTTTAGTATTATCGGGATATATATTCTATAGTTCCGTTGCATTTTTTAGCAATATCAGCCTGCAGGCATCCCAGATGGAGTACGCGGGAGACATTAATGTTACAGAAATAGTTCTTAAGCCGACCTTTAGAAACATAAGTGTATTCATGCTTATGATGATGCCCATTATTACTATGAAACTCTTTGCTGAAGAGCAAAAGACAGGGACACTTGAACTTATTATGAGTTATCCCATACGGGAAGTTGAGCTTTTGATGGGGAAATTTGCTGCCGCGTTTACGATCTTTCTTGCTATGATCTCCCTGACCGGCTTCTATCCCGCCCTCTTATACAAGTATGCGGCGCCGGATACCGGTACAGTTATCACGGGTTATATAGGTCTCTTCCTCTTGGGCGGCGCGTTCATTGCCATGGGGTTGATGTTCTCATCATTTACAGAGAACCAGATTGTGGCAGCGGCAGGATCATTCGGAGCGCTCCTCATATTCTGGCTTTTGGGGTGGTGTGAAACATTTGCTGGATCAGGGTGGGGAAGTTTATTGGCACATTTATCATTTCTTAAACATTTTGAGAATTTTTCCAAGGGGATCGTTGATACGCGCGATATCGTATATTATTTTAATCTCACCATCCTGTTTCTGTTCATCACTATACGATCGTTGGAGTCAAAACGTTGGCAAAGATGAGTCGAAAAAAACTGTTTGATACAGTTGGATACGTGGGGTTTTTACTGTGGATAGCCTCTGCCTTGGCATATACTATGAGCTTCGTTTTGGGCCGGCTATGGATCGGATGGCTGGTCGGCGCATCTTGTATTATTGCTTATATGATAGGTAACTTCGGAATGATTCGAAGCTATTTCCTGAAACGGTCTACCCGGTACAGGACAAATGCTATCCTCATGGTATTACTCCTGTTTGGAATCTTGGTCTTTGTGGAAGCCTTTTCGGCTAAACATTACAAACGTTTTGATCTTACGTCAAACAAACGGCACACCCTCACCGAACAGAGTATAAACATATTGAAAAAAACAGATCGTCCCTTCCACGTAACCGCGTTTTTGCAGGAAACCACATCTGGATGGGAAAAGGCCAAAGATCTTCTTGGCCAATATGCCTACCACTGTAAAACTTTTTCCTTTGAATTGGTTGACCCCGACCGTTACCCTGGAAAAGCAAAGCATTTTAAAATTACAAATTATGAAACATTCGTGATAGAAAGCAATGACAGAGAGGAAAAGGTCATTGATATATCTGAAGAACAGTTGACCAATGCTATTTTGCGGGTAATGCGGGATCAGAAAAAAACGATATACTTTCTTACAGGGCATGGAGAAAGATCTATAAAAGATATTTCAAGAGAAGGATACAGCGCTGTAAGAGAGGAAATAGAGGCACAAAATTACCATGTAAATAATCTACTCCTTATGCGATCCAGGCAAATTCCCAAAGACGCGGGGATTATTATAATCGCCGGCCCTGATGCTGAGATTCTTGCGGAAGAGGAAAGAATGCTCAATGAGTTTATGCAAGGGGCGGGAAACATAATCGTTCTTCTTGATCCGGAAGCAAGAACGGGATTCTCTCGGTTTTTAGAGCCATATGGTGTTAAGGTGGGCAATGATATCATAATAGATAAGTTGAGCAACGTCTTGGGGGCGGATTATCTCACGCCGATCATATCAAAATATGCAGCTCATCCGATCACGCAAGATTTCAAGACAGCATCTTTTTTCCCTCTTGTACGGTCGATCACCTCCTCTGATGATAAACAAAAGCATGTGACCGAACTCGCCTTTACAGGCGAACAGAGCTGGGCGGAAAGTGATCTTGACGGACTCAATCAAGGCAGGGTCTCTTTTGATCCAAAAGAGGATATAAAAGGCTCTATCTCAATTGCTGTTATTTGTGAAGTTGAATCCGAGACAGAAGAAAAGACTAATAATAAAAAATATGATAAGGCAAAGACGTCATCTATTGTTGTTTTTGGAGATTCAGACTTTGCTTCAAACGGCTACCTGAACCTTTCCGGGAACCGGGATCTTTTTATGAACACACTCGGCTGGCTTTCAAGAGAGGAGAACCTGATAACAATTCGTCCCAGATCTAAAAAGTCCGCTCCAGTGCTTCTTTCATCCATGGAGGGGAAAAATATTTTCTGGCTTTCCACGGTTCTTTTGCCTTCCACAATATTGCTGGTGGGGGTTGTCGTGCTTCGTTACAGGCGTAAGGAGGCTGACCGAGAATTCTGATCCTACTGCAAAAGCGTGAGAAACGGCCCAAATTTCCGCAAGTTTTCGTCAAATAGGCCTGCTGTTCTCCTCAAATTTGCGAAAATTTTGTCTCGTTCTCACTCTTTTTTGTTACGGACATAATTCTCGGACAGCCTCCAAGGTCATAAAATGATACAAAAGAGGATAGTATTTTTTGCCGTTATATTTGCCCTGTTAGGTGCATTCTACTATTTTTATGAGATCACGTGGACGGGAAAAAAGAAGGAAGCACTCGACAAATCAAAAAAACTTTTTAAATTTAAAGCTGAAGATGTAGAAGGTTTGCGTATAAAAAAATCTAAGATAACCCTTATACTTAAAAAAGAACAAGAAGATTGGTTTATAATAGAGCCGGTTAGAGCTAAAGGGAACAAGGCTGACATTGAATCGATAATAAACGCGCTTGTGTCGGAACACTGGATACGCGAATTAATGCTTGAGGAAGGAAGGTTGGCTGATTTTGGTCTCGCACAACCAGCAATATTGATTGCTATGAAAGGAAAAAACCTGGGTAGAGAACGAACGATTCAGTTAGGCTCCAAGAGCCCTACCGGTAGTTTTTTATATGTACGTATAGATCAGGAACCTCGTATCCTCATGGTTCATTCATGGCTAAAAAATATTGTAAACAAGTATAGTGATGAACTCAGTAAAAAGTAAGGTTATATTACAGTGCAAAATAAAAAAATAAAGGAACCGATACAGACTGATGGCAACTAAAAGAGACTACTATGAAACACTCGGTGTAGATAGAGATGCCGACGAGGCAACTATAA
>JAUWMN010000128.1 GCA_030613165.1 Desulfobacterales bacterium | reverse complement strand
TTACGGACGTCCCCCATTCCTACATGGCTGATACCAAAATATTCGTATGGGATCACGAGACCCAGATGGTCATTTAAGGAATTGTGTGAAGTGAGGAGCGCGCCAATTTAGTCAAAACTCCATTTCATTGGTCTCCGAACCCGATGAACTTCTACTCAGCGTAACATCTAATTCAGATCGAAAGTCCTTGAGCTCATCATTCCGAATAAGCTGAAAAAATAGGTTGAAGGACTTAGGTGTTAAAAAATTGAACTGGTACTTGACAGCAATGTCTGCCTTTAAAAGCCACTGATTAAGCCTTTCGAAATGTGCCTTGGCATATTCATATTTTTTCTGATTCTCCGGGGAGGGGTCATTGATTTCGCTATCGTCTTTTATTTCAATGACATGGATGGTTTTGCCCTTTTTGATAAAAAAGTCAGGGCTGAATTCTCCTCTTTTCGGGTGCTCGCCTTTTTTCCATGCGTATTCAATAGCGTAAAAACGTTGAGGAGCATTCTTGAACCAGGCATCTAATGCCACCGCATTCTCCCGTTTACAAAGCTCCCGGGTAAATCTGCGCTCAGGGGTAGCATCGGCGATAACCATATTGCATGGCGTCTTAAAATCATGAGAGTTGGAGATGAACTCACATCCTGCCCGAAAGTCTCCATCAGGATCTTTAACCTCACAAAAGAATTCAAGCTGCTCATCAGGGATAGAGGCTTCGCAATTCGGGCCATAAAATACGGTTTTGTCACCCCTTCGAAGTTCCGCTGCGCTGCAACTGATCGAAGCACGTTCCTTGGTACTGATAGTCTTTAAGGCATTGGGAGTGAGCTTGTACACAACCCTTTTGGCTTTTTTTCGCCTTAATGGTCCTAAGGCCTGGAGGATTTTTTGGCGATTGGCTTCCGTCACACGGTTTGATTTGCTGCCAGCCCTTCTCAAAGAATTTTCGATAATCTTCTGGCAACGTTCCACTGGAAATTTTTTGGCATATCGTGTCCTGTCTTTGGGGTCGTCAGCATCCTTAGATTCGTCATCAATAGACTGTAAACGTCGAAACATAAACTCGGCAACTTCTTCTGCCGTATAAGTTTTATGCTCAATGTTGGTCTTAAACTTTGTATGTTCGCCTGTCACAGCGCGCTCAAACTCAATTACCACATCTTCAACTTCTAACTGGGTTGGCAGATCCACAAAACCCTGTTCCAACAGTCGATATTCGCCCTTCTTTGCATACTCGCTGGTATCTGTATCCCGAGTATAGTCGAGATTATATAAGTCAAAATGAAACGACGATATTTCTATAACAGACGATGATAACCTCCGCTCAATTTCAAGAATCTCGTTAACCAGATGGCGTATACGACCAGACCAGGCATCGTGATTGAATACGGTAACGATAGGATCAAGCCCTTTCCAACCATCCGGCCATCGCAGTCCTCGCCCCAGAACCTGGGCTATCAGCAGTTTGCTGTTAAATGCCCGTTCCTCGTGGGGGACTATCTGGAATACGTTCTTAACATCCCATCCTTCGCTCAACATGGATACTGAAACAATCCATTCAACCTTGCTGGCAGAATTGTCCACCATCTTCAGCCTGGCCACATTGGGCTGGTGCTCTTTAGCCGATGTGACCGGTAAGACTTTCCGCTCCGCGTCTTCGGCAGAAATATTTTCCCATTCCTGCAAGAATGCCTGCAACTGTTCCGCAACCAGTTTGCAAGTCTTAATATTTTGGGTCACAATAATAGTTAATGGCCTAATTCTTCTTCTTTTAAGCTGCTTCTTCCATGTCTGATGACGCTTATAAATCAGTTGCCATTTTTCATCTCCATTGTCGGTTTGTGGCATCTCAGAGATATATTCGACCTTTTTAACAAAACGCTCTTCAATGGCTTGCCGTAAAGAATATCTGCTTACAACATCTGCAAAATACTCGTCTTTGATATAGCATGTCCCTGAAACGCCAACCACATAGCGAAAACCGTATTCAGGATTCAACAGGAACTCTTTCCACCGTTTAACATTCGCGCCTGATTCATTGGCCACATGATGCGCTTCGTCATTGAATACGGCTACTCTATTGCCGCACCCCTTAAGACTATCACGGATCGATGATTTTACATGCTTCAGAATGGCATGATAATTTTCCACACAAATGGACCCATTAACAATGGACTCCGAGGCATTGATGATCTTAGGCACAAGAACCTTACCGTCCCGCGGCAAAATATCGCGTAAGCTGGCATTTCCGGATAAGTCGTGGAATTTACTAATAAGACCGGTTTCAATGGTATTTGAAGGGCAAAGCACAAGAACACGGTCCACAATGCCTTCGCCAAGCATAATCGCCGCCAGTCCATAGAGCACATAACTCTTCCCCGTGCCTGTAGCCATATCAATTGAGCAGGCTAATTGATCCGGCAACTGTAAGTGACGCTCCATACCAACCCGTGAGCCGTAACGCCGCCCCATCTCTTCGTTGATATCGAAGTTCTCTTGTGCCAGAGTCCTAAGATTCTCATACTTCTCACCGACCAGATAACGAAGGACAGTGCGTATAGCATCTTTCTGGTATTCCCGGATGCCACATAGCTCATCCAGGAAAGGCTCGTATTTTGACTCGTCCCAGACAGACGGATCAATATTGGTAGTAACCTTGAGAACAAGGTCTTCGTTTTTAAATCTTTGTCTATCCCTTTGGTTACTCATTTTCGCTTCACAATATTTTTCTTTGATTTTTTCGTGGTAGATCTGCGGGATGTAGATTTTCGGAATTCCTTCACATCCATTAGGACACGTGCCTCATTACCATAAATATCTATGAAAACGGCCATTATCTTCTTGCCCAGATTTTCAATTGGGAATCGCACTTTCCATCCATCTTTCTCAATAGCATCGGCATAATAAATATCATTAAGACCAGAAACCTGGGACTTTTCATCATAATCATAATCGAGCATCACCATGGCGAGGGTTTCAAGGTTCTTCTTTTTTCTGTAAGGCTCCCTGACAGCGGCTTCACTCTTAAAAGTGGTAATCTTGATAAATCCATGCTTAGATTGCTTGTCCTTTGCTTTTTCCAACCCAGCTTTATATTTCAATTCAGGCGTTCGAATGAAATCAAAACCTACCGCCTCTACGGTATCGTTTACCGCCATTTCATCAGAGGGTTGTTTGAGTGCGGTGAATTGGTGTCGATGGAGTTCATGAATGATTGAATAGGGGATTCGGAGGGCATAGTAGCGAACGCCGTCCAGATCAATATAATCTTGCTGAAAATCGAATGTAAGGGCCGGGGCAATAATGAACAGTTTATTCCCCACGCGAGAACCTAATGCTTCATGCAGACTTGCCACGGTCTCCTCATCAATCCGCACACCTAACTCCTTCATATGGTTAAATACCAAGACGCTTGCCCCTTTCAGATAGCCGTCTAAGCTTATCCCGCCTGTTGTATGTGGTTCTTCGCGGCATTGAAATAGCTGGAGCGCAAAGAACCTCCACGAATCCCAGGGTAGCTCCTTCAATTTGGAGAAATCATAAAGGCCCGCATTATAAAGCGTAAAGGGTTTTGGCATTAGCTTTTTACCTTTGTTCCCGATTCCTTTACGGAGATTTAGCACTCTTTTTTGAATGGTATAGATCGCCAACTTTCCACATTCGATTCCTATCCATCGGCGGTTCAATTTCTCAGCAACGGCAAGTGTAGTGCCAGAACCGGCAAAGGCATCGAGCACCAAATCCCCAACATCAGAGGAGTTCAAAAGGATCCTCTCCAACAGGTTTTCTGGTTTTTGGGTTGGGTATGACGTATTTTCTCCAATGTCCTTATGTATGCCTCTCAGCATGGGAATGTCATGCCATATATCCTGAACAGGTACGCCCTTTGATTCGTCAAGATATCTTTTTAAATATGCGATTCCACTTTTGGTATAAATAAGTAGGCCTTGCTTTTCTAGCTGCTCCATTTTCATTTTACTATGTCGCCAGTATCGAGTAATACCTTTCCACTTATAATGTGGATTCCCTTTTCGGGCTCCACCCGGCCCACTAAGATCGCCAAGATTGTATCGGCGACCAGTCCCCTCTTCAACATGCCTATACCAATTTTCAACAGTGGATTCGGGCAATGGAGTATAGACGGGATTCAGTGTTGTAAGAACACTAAAAACGTAATAATGTATTGTGTCATAGATCCGGCCTAAATGTTTCGCGCCTTGAGATACATCACTATGAGCATCACTACGCTTCCAAATGATAGTGTTCCTAAAGTTATTTTCACCAAAGATCTCATCCAACAATATCTTTACATAATGAGTGCGTCTGTTGTCTAAATGTATATAAATGCTACCGTCAGAGGATAATAGTTCTTTCATGAGAACCAATCTTCTTCTCAAAAATTCAAGGAATTTGGCACCTGAGATCTTGTCCTGATAAGCTTTTTGATCCTCTGATCCACGGAAATCCTGCTTTGTAGCAAACGGCGGATCAATATAGATAAGCCGGACGCCCGGTGTGCCATCAGCATTGCAGAGTTTGCCCTCCTTTTTCATGTCCAGCAGGGTTTTCATTACTTGCAGATTGTCACCGAAAATGAGCATATTGTGCCAATCTTTACCACTTTTGCCGAATGTCCGTACCGGTTGCAGTGGGACGGCTAAAGTATTGGCTAAGATATCCCCCTCAGTCTCCTTCCCGTGATAGACGAGTTCGTACTCCCTTTTTTCTGGCGGAAAAATAATCCGGGCCCATTCGGGTGAAAGCTCTTCCCCCTGTTCCAGAAGACGGACAATTTCCTGGCGTTGTTCAGGTGTCATCTTTTATTCCTTTTCCGACAAAATTTATAGATCGCTTTTACCAGGCGCAAGACAAGCCAACTTCAACTCGTCCAAAACACCACTATCAGCAAAACTGAAAGCCTTTTCCGCACCCACAATGACATGATCCAGCAGTTTAATTCCCAATGGGCGTAAAGCGGAAATCAAATCTTCGGTAAAAATACGGTCGGATTCGCTGGGGTTCACTGATCCGGACGGATGATTATGAGCAGCTATCAGCCCACTTGCGTTTGCCTGAAGAGCCCTGGTCACGACAAGACGGATAGGCGGACGCGCCTGATCCACTGAACCAGCGGCAAGAAGAGCATCCTCCAAAAGACGATTCCGACGATTAAGATAAAGGACTCGGAAGTGTTCCTCGGCCAGCCCGCGCAGCCGGTTTTGCAAATATTCTATTGCCTCTTTTGTCCCCTTTATTTGAATAGCCTTGCGTCCGTCCGGCAAAGAAACCCGTCTGGCGATTTCCATCGCGGCAGCCAATTGGGAGACTTTGGCCCCTTTTATACCTTTGATGTCCAGCATAGCCGACAAAGGTGCTTCGACCAAAGAACGCAAAGATCCAAATTTCTTTAAAACTTGTCGCCCGAGTTCAACTGCGTTGGTACCCTGATAGCCAATGCGCACCAGAATAGCAATCAGTTCAGCATCCGTCAATGCCTGCGGCCCCATCCGAAGTAACCTTTCGCGCGGTCTTTCATCCTCCGGCCAGGTTACAATACCTTTGGATTTTTTCTGACTTTTATGTGACATGCTGATTTTTCGAGTCCTGTTCGGCTACCTCTTGTTTCCGGCCACAGGCAGCCAATCCTGCCGGAGGAATGTTCTTCCGTTTCGCATCCTCATGCCTGTAATCCTCGACTTTAGGGTTCTTCCC
>JAUWMN010000004.1 GCA_030613165.1 Desulfobacterales bacterium | reverse complement strand
GGTTTAACGCTGCCACCATACAATATCCTTACGATATTTGCAATCTCTTTCCTGTAAAGATCGGACACGCGTTTTCTTATAAAATGGTGAACCTCTTGAGCCTGTTCATTGGAAGCTGTCTTCCCGGTACCAATGGCCCACACCGGCTCATATGCGATGATGATCTTTCCAATATCATCATCGGCAATACTCTCTAACCCCTCTGATACCTGTTTGTCAAGCACTGAAAATGTTTTTTCCGCTTCCCGCTCTTCTAATGACTCTCCTATACAAAAAATAGGAACCAGGTTGTGGACCAACGCCGCTTTGATTTTGCGGTTCACAGCAGAGTCGGTCTCGCCAAAATACTGTCGTCGCTCAGAATGGCCGACAATGGCATGCGAGCAACCAGTACTTGCCAGCATAATCGGCGAGATCTCTCCTGTATATGCCCCTTCAGACTCCCAATGAAGATTTTGCGCGGCTAATTGAATATTGCTCCCCTGGATCCGGTCGGCTACCACACTCAAAGCGGTGAAAGGAGGCGCGACAACCACGTCCACATCATCCACACCCGCGATGAGGTCTTTTAATTCACCTATCAGTTCCAATGCCTCTTCGCCGGTTTTATACATCTTCCAATTTCCAGCAATACAAGGTCTTCGGTCTCCCATAGTCTGCTCCTTGTTAAATTGGGACACAGATTTTCGCTGATTACCGCAGAAACTTATTGAATGTATTACCCAGGTTAATCATCATCCTTCGTAACCCGCAACTCGTAACTCGCAACCTTATATTCAATATCCTGAAAATCTGCGTTTATCTGTGTCCAAAAACAGTATTTTCCCATACTATCAACTTACTACAACGGCTGTTTTGCGATATAGGCCGCAAGGTCGACCATTCGATTGGAATAACCGCATTCATTATCATACCACGAAAGAACCTTCACCATATTGTCAACGACATAGGTGGTGCCGGCATCCACAATAGAAGAAAGTGAAGATCCGTTAAAATCTATAGAAACCAAAGGTTCCTCACAGACCCCCAAGATCCCTTTTAAATCGCCTTCTGCCGCGGATTTCAGCGCATTGTTCACATCCCCCACGGTGAGCCCGCTCTTTTCTACATTTACAACTAGATCAACAATAGAAACATTCGGAGTTGGGACCCTTATTGCCAGACCGTTCAACTTTCCCTGAAGCTCCGGCAGAACCAATCCTACCGCCTTGGCAGCCCCGGTAGTGGTAGGAATCATAGACACAGCCGCCGCCCGCGTTCTGCGCAGGTCTTTGTGGGGAAAATCAAGGAGTCGTTGATCACCGGTATACGAATGAATAGTTGTCATTAACCCCCTCAGAACTCCAAAACTCTCCATGAGGACTTTTGCTACAGGCGCAAGACAGTTGGTGGTACACGACGCATTTGATATTATATGATGTTCTTTGGGATCGTATTGGAACGCATTGACCCCCATCACAACCGTAACATCCGGTTCTTTGGCAGGAGCAGAAATGATTACCTTTTTTGCGCCTGCTTCTAAGTGCTTCGAGGCAGTTGCCTTGTCGCGAAATAGCCCGGTACACTCCATAACGATATCTACCTTGAAGTCTTTCCATCGGAGTTGTGCCGGGTCTTTAATCGCGGTAAGCGCGATAGATTTGCCGTCCACCACGATTGCATCCTCTGTTGAGCTAACTTTGGCAGCGAGCGTGCCGTGTACTGAGTCGTGTTTTAAAAGATATGCCATTGTATGAGCATCTGTAAGGTCATTAATAGCAACAACCTCCACATCCTCATTAGCCATTGCCGCTCTAAACACCAGTCTTCCAATACGTCCGAAACCATTGATACCAACTCTTATACTCATCCCCACTCCTTTCGTGTTTATGTCTTTATTGGAAAAACGGGAATAGTTCTAATTACCCGCCCTTTTATTCCCTTTTAAAATACTGCTGGCAAGCGAGATACTCTTCTGACCGTAATTGTATACCTCTTGAGAAAGCTCTTGCAAGGTTTTTCCTTCTCTCTTATTAAGCGAACGAATTAAAATCGGCAGATTAACACCTGTTATAACCTCAATTTTTCCTTCTTCCAAAAATGAAAGGCTCAGGTTGGACGGAGTCCCGCCAAACATATCCGTTAGAATTAAAACGCCTTCTCCATTATTTACCTTTTTGATTCCCCGAGCGATCTTTTTCCTCAAACCTTCGGCGTCTTCTTTTAAATCGATTGATACAAAATCGAGATACTTAAAAGGGCCTTCCAATATAAATTCTACAGCCTCGATCAAGGCTACCCCTAAACGACCATGTGTCGCTATAACAATACCTACCACTAAGACCTCCTATCGAGACCTTTGCATAACGCGACATTTTTTTGTAAGGCAAGGAAGGCGAAAATTTTAACCGGAGGAATACATTATGTATTTTGAGGATTAAAATTTGAAGCCTGACGCCGCATCACAGAAAAATGGCAGTTTTGCTAAGGTCTCCTATCCCAACTCAATGTCCCTGTGTTTGAGAGATATATAATTAATCTTTTGCTCTAAGCGCTTGTAAATCTCGGCGCTAATGGTAACCGAGCGATGTTTTCCGCCGGTGCATCCAAAAGCAATAGTCAGATAAGATTTCCCTTCTTTCTCATAAAGAGGGACTAAATAGTCAAAAAGATCAAACATTTTTTTCAGAAAGATTGTGGTCTCATCCCATTGTAATACATAATTCCGAACCGCGGAGTCTTCTCCATTCAATTCTTTCAGGTCTGGAATAAAATACGGATTCGGAAGAAACCGCACATCAAATACCAGGTCTGCGTCATATGGAATCCCGTACTTGTATCCAAATGAAAGGATCTGCGCATGCATTGTGCCGGTAGCGCCTGACTTAAGGACATGGCTGACAATGATAGCTTTCAATTCATGTACGTTGTACGTAGAGGTGTCAATTACCTTATTGGCAATCTCTTTTAACTCATCCAACGCCTCTTTTTCCGCTCGTATTCCCTCCAAAAGAGTTTTGGCGCCTGACGCGAGGGGATGCTGACGTCGTGTCTGGCTGTACCGGCGCAGGAGCGCCTCATCTGATGCTTCTAAAAAGACAATATCGAACTCATACCCCCGGGACTGAAGTCTGGATAAAACATCCTTATATTCAGCCAGGAAGGCCTCCTCACGAAGGTCCATCACAAGGGCAATCTTAGAAATCTCTGATCCGCTTTCTACCTGAAATTCTAAGAACTTGGGAAGAAGGGCGACCGGCAGGTTGTCCACGCAAAAATAGCCTACATCTTCGAGCGCTTTAATTGCCGTACTTTTTCCGGATCCGGAAAGTCCGGTAATAATAACGATCTTTATCTTACCAACTCCTCTTTTTCTTTGTAAAACTGATGATTTCGTAAAAAATCATCAAAACTCTGAATCTTCTGATTGAATTATCTGATATAAATCGTCTCGTGTATCGGCAACCATTAGACGTTCTTTAAAAGAACCGTCTTTCAAAAGCCTTGATATCCTGGCCAGTATTTTTAAATGGACCCCTGTAGAGCCTTCAGGGGTGATCAATGCAAAAAACAGATGTGTTGACTTTCCGTCCATAGCATCAAAGTCTACCCCTTTCCGACTTCGCCCAAATGCCAACAGGAGTTTATCAATCGTCTTCAATTTCCCATGTGGAATAGCGATACCCCCTCCTATCCCAGTGCTGCCCAGCCTTTCACGCTCTACTAAAACTCGCACCAACTCTTCCCGCGTCCTCCCCGAGGATTCGGTTAGAGTGCCGGCCAACGCTTCCAAGACACCTTCTTTGCTCTGAGAATCTATATCAGGAAGGATAGAATCTTTTGCTAATGAATCAAGTAGCCTCATATTAAAAACCGGATTTTGTCCTTTCGTTTACACTGGATAGGAAAACTATAGCATTAGGTCGAGAGACAATGTGTTGCGAGTTACGGGTTACGGGTTTCAAACACGCAACTCGTAACCCGCAACTCGTAACCCGCAACTCGTAACCCGCAACTCGTATTAAGCAGTTGCCTCTATAAGACCGTAATTGTCGTCTTTTCGGCGATATAAAACATTAACTTTTTCGGTTCTGACATTTCTGAAAACCAAAAAGGAGTTATTGATCAATTCCATCTGCATAATAGCCTCTTCAATATCCATAGGTATTACTTCAATCTGCTCCGCTTTTATAACTTTTGGCTCATTCGGTTCCGACAAGCCCGCGTTATCCAGGGCGTTCAACTTATCACGCTCAGATCCGGCTCGTGCGGCCGCTCTACGCTTCTTAAATCGTTCTTTATTCTTTTTGACTTGTTTTTCCAGTTTGTCCATGACTATATCGATGGCGGAGTACATATTGTCGGTCTCTTCGGTCCCTTTCACCTTAAACCCATCACCGGCAATAGTTACCTCGGCTATGTGACGAAACTTTTCGACCGAAAGGACCACGTTCGCCTCGGCAGGATTATCCAGGTATTTATCCAGCCTGTTTATTTTATCGTCAACATAGTTTTTTAGCGTATCAGAAGAGTCTATCTTTTTGAATGTAACAGCAATTTGCATAACTTTTACCTCCTACTTTGAGACTTTGCATAACGCGACATTTTTTCGTCAGGCAAGAAAGGCAAGAAATTTAACCGGAGGAACCCCGCCAGGGCGGGGTTTCGAGGATTAAATTTTGAAGCCTGTTGACAAATCCCGCTCATCGGGGACACCGCATCACGGAAAAATGGCAGTTATGCAAAGGTCTCACTTTGCTTTAAAACGCTTACGTTTGCTGGACGGAAGCACCCCCAAACCTTCTCTATATTTTGCCACAGTTCTACGCGCAATATGAATGTTTGATTTAGCAAGTATTGCCACCATCTTTCGATCGCTGTATGGCTTGACGGCATCTTCAGCTTGAATCATCTTACGAATTCTCTCCTTCACGCTGGCAGAAGCTATTGCCTCACCATATACGCGATTAATAGAACTGCTGAAAAAAAACTTCAATTCAAATATCCCTTGGGGGGTGTGAACATACTTATTGGTCGTCACACGACTTACTGTTGATTCGTGCATTCCGATATCTTCCGCCACGTCTCTCAAAACCATCGGTTTTAGATAATTGATCCCTTTCTCCAGGAATTCTCTTTGCTGGCTAACAATGCTTTCCACTACCTTGTATATAGTACGCTGGCGTTGATGTATACTTCGAATTAACCACACCGCGGACTTTAGTTTATTTTGTATATATTCTCTGGTATTGTCTGAAACGTTTTTATTAGTCTTTGAGATGGTATTCTTGTAAAATGAACTTATCCGTAACTTGGGCATGCCATCGTCATTCAGGACAATGACAAATTCGTCACCCACCTTATATACAAAGATATCGGGACTTATATACTGCGACTCTTCTTCGCTGAACCGGCGCCCCGGTTTCGGTTCCATGCCGGTAATAATATCCACACAAGATATAACCTCGTTCAGATCAATGTTCAGATCTTTGGCGATCGCCTTATAATTTTTGTTCTCTAAGTTTTTTAGATGATTTTCTATAACAGCAAAAAAGACAGGATCTGTGATTCCAAGATATTTTGCCTGAATCGATAAACTTTCTTTTAGCTCCCGCGCGCAAACCCCCACAGGGTCAAAGGTCTGCATTTTCTTTAGAACTCTCTCCACAAAATCAGAAGAGGTCTTTGCCATTTCTGCTATCTCATCAACGCTTGCCTGCAAATAGCCATCCGGATTCAGATTCCCAATAATAAGGCTTCCGATATCTTCTTCATCAGGAGTAAAATTGGAAAGGAGTAGCTGCCAATTGAGATGGTTATCTAATGATTCGGGACGTGACAATACGTTTTCATACTTAGGGCTGTCTTGTTCTTCACCCTCAGCAAAATAGGAGGGACCAGGCGTATTGTATTCATCCACATAATTCGTCCAATCAAAATCTTCTCTGGTTTTTTCCTCGATAGTAACCGGCTTTAAAAGCTGCGATTCATCAGCACGAGAAGATAAATCGTCTTTTTGCAAGGATTGGGTTTCAGAAGGTGATTCATCCTGCGCCACCTCATCAAGAGCTGGGTTTTCCTGTAACTCCTCGTTGATTGCGTCTAACAACTCTAAGCGTGATAGCTGCAGCAGCTTAATGGCCTGCTGCAACTGCGGTGTCATTATCAGTTGTTGTGTCAATCTTAATTGTTGTCGAAGTTCTAATGCCATGATTAAAGCTTAAACTGTTCCCCTAAGTAAGTTCGTCTCACAACCGGGCTTGCGGCAATGACCTCCGGAACACCCGATTCAATGACCTGCCCTTCGTTAAGTATATATGCCCTGTCGCAAACTCCGAGTGTTTCTCTAACATTATGATCTGATATCAATATACCTATCCCTTTTGACTTGAGGTGTCCAATGATATTCTGAATATCTGTCACAGATAAAGGATCAACACCCGCGAAAGGCTCATCTAATAGAATAAACGAAGGAGACATTACTAAGGCCCTCGTAATCTCAAGCCGCCTCCGTTCTCCTCCGGACAGGGCATATGCCTTTTGCTTGGCTAAGTGATCGATCTTCAATTCATTCAAAAGTTCCGCCAAACGTATGTATTGTTCTGATCTTGGAATGGGGAGTGTCTCCAGGATGGCTAAAACATTTTCTTCCACGGTCAATTTCCTAAAAACCGAGGCTTCCTGGGGAAGATAACTGATCCCTGTTCGCGCCCTTTGATACATAGGACTGTCTGTAATATCATTATCATCAAAAAAGACCCGCCCCCTATCCGGCTTAATTAATCCCACCATCATGTAAAATGTAGTCGTTTTGCCGGCTCCATTCGGTCCTAATAAACCGACAACCTGACCACTTTCCACCTGAAGACTTACACCATCAACAACGGCTTTTTTATTATAAACTTTTTTAAGATCTTTAACAAACAGACTGCCCATCTATTTTAGAAGACCACCCTCTTTTTTAGGATAAAATGTCGCCTCAACCTGTTCTTCATTGTCACTTTCCACGATGCTCCGATTTTCATCCAAAAAGAGTGTAATTTTGCTGCCGGTAATAATATTTTCTCCTGACCATGCCTTTGAATTCCCTCTCAGGACTAATATATGATCATAAGCCGTGTATACAGCATGATCCGCTGTTGCCTTCCTTGTGCCTGTTACTATCTTAACATTGCCATCGGCAATAATCTTTTTTAGTAAATCGGAATCAGCGTCGGCGCCGTTTTCTGAAACATAAAAAATTTTAAGACGCTCTGCCTTAATAACAGAGTCTTCCTGTGTAGCAACAACATTTCCAATAAATTCGACCCACTTTTCTTTACTGTCTGCCTCCATCCTGTCAGAAACAATATGAATCGGGGTAGTAGACGTGTTCTCCGCGACAGGGGAGGCTGTGTCGGCTCGAGAATATACAACGCCGGCATTGCCCAACAAAATGACTAAAGCCAAAAACCGAACGCCGATAGCAACAAATGTCTTAATTTTCTTCCCCTCAAAAAACATATATCACAAAAATTGACAAATTTGGGAATTAAGAAATTTGATGGTTGGAAGAATTAATTTCTAAAGCCCTTAATTCCTTAATTCCTTAATTTTCAGATAAATATCAGCTTTTACTTTCTCTTGCACACTAAGCCTTCCTGAGTCGAAATCGAATTGCATACCATGACCGGCAAGCCGGATAGTGCTTCCTACGATTACAAAAGGGACTGTCGAACAAATTATACTTTTTTGATGTCGATAGGAAAGAGCCTCTGTTCTTATCTCATATCCCCTTCCCCGGGCTACAACATTGCCCGTGATCTCCATATCTTGGGTTTTGCTGTTCAATACGCCCTCTTGTCCGGTCAACAGAACGGTGTCGCCATCCTTTAAAAAAAAAGTGGCTGATATATCTTCAAAAAGGACCTTGTTTTCTGAGTTCAAATACACAGCTCTTCCGGCGTCCATGACCCATTCCTTGACACCGTGTCTCGTAGACTCGTGGTGAACATCATTTAATACAATGTCAACACCCTTTGGCAGAGACTCTAAAACAGTCTCGGGTGTCTTCCGGACAGTGCGGTACCATAAAAAAACCACGACAATACCAATAACCATTAAGCATATAGAAATGAACAGAAATATCTTTGCTTTCGGCATTCGTCTGTCGTCTTTACTCCTTACTGCCTACTATTCTCTGTGAGTAATCAGTTATGAATATACCATGCCCCATTATAACTGTAAAGGAACAAAGAGGATAGGAGGTTGTCCGAGAATTATGTATTATGATAAAAAGAGGTGATCATTTCATCCCACAACCCCTGTGCCTTAAGCAGCATTTCGCATACCTCTCGAACCGCACCCTGCCCCCCCTCGGCATGAGTAACAATACAGGCCTTTTTTCTGACCAGTTCATGGGCGTCAGCAACGGCTATGGGAACTCCTACGAGGTCAAGTAAGGGAAGATCAGGTAAATCATCCCCCATATAAGCCACTTCTTCTTCTGAAAGGGCACATTCTTCGATGATTTTTCTAAAAGTCGCTACCTTGTTTGATACTCCCTGATAGACCTTCTTAATCCCCAAGTTGGCACATCGGTGTTGAACTACCCGAGAGACTCGCCCGGTGATAATCCCCACTTCCAATCCACACTTGACGAGAAGTCTTATACCAACTCCATCTTTAACGTTAAAAAATTTGGTCTCAAGTCCTTGATCGTCATAAATTATCTTGCCGTCGGTAAGAACCCCGTCAACGTCAAGAAGGAGGAGGCGGATTTTTTTTAATTTTTCTTTCATAAGCACCATCGCCATGCTCTCTGTCATCTGTCATCTGTCATTGATCATCTGTCATTGATAAATGATAAATGCCAAATGTTAAATGATAAATGATAAAGCGCCTTGCGCTTACAGGCACTGATCAATCGCCTTGAGTTGAACTAACAGTTTTTTTAGATTGTCCAAACGTACCGAGTTCGGCCCATCACAGAGAGCACGATCAGGGTCGCTGTGCACTTCTAAGAATATACCGTCAACTCCCACGGCGACCGCTCCACGGGCCAATGGCGGAGCAAACTCTCGTTGACCTCCCGAACATGTTCCGGCCCCGCCCGGAAGTTGAATGCTATGCGTGGCATCAAATATTACAGGGACCCCTAACGATCTCATGATCGCAAGGCTTCTAAAATCAACGACCAGGTTGTTGTAGCCAAACGAAACGCCTCGTTCCGTCACGATTACCTGTGTATTGCCGGCAGATTTTATCTTGTCGATGACATGCTGAATATCCCACGGCGCCAAAAATTGCCCCTTTTTTACATTCACCGGTTTGCCCGTTTTGGCCACCTCTATTACGAAATCAGTTTGACGACACAAAAAAGCCGGGATCTGTAACACATCAAGCACCTGAGCAGCCAAAGGGATCTCGTGAAAGCGATGGACATCAGAAAGTACCCGAATGCCCAGCTTCTCTTTTATCTCAGCGATCATGGCCAATCCTTCCTCAAAACCCGGGCCACGATAAGAGTTGATAGACGTCCTATTGGCTTTGTCATATGATGTCTTAAAAATAAAGGGGATATTCAGCTCAGCGGTTAACTCTTTCAAAAACTGCGCTATGTTATAGGTTAGTTCAAAGGACTCTATTACACAGGGCCCCGCGATTAACACTAGCGGATGGCCGGCACCTATTGTTATATCATCCCCTACAGTAGCCACCTGTGCCGCGCGCTCTGCTTTACTCATCTTTTTTCTTTTTATTCCCTTTATATTTTAAGGCCGCGTTAATAAAAGCACAAAAAAGAGGGTGAGGATCCATAGGACGGGATTTAAATTCGGGGTGGAATTGGCAGCCTAAAAACCAGGGATGGTCGGCAATCTCCACAATCTCGACCAACTCACCATCAGGAGATGTTCCACTGATAATAAGGCCCTTTTCCTCCAATGCTGACTTAAAGCGATTATTAAATTCATAGCGATGGCGATGTCTTTCTGAAATTTCTTTCTTATTATAAGCCTTATAAGCAAAAGAATCTTCTCGGAGTAAACAGGGGTAGGCGCCCAAACGCATGGTCCCGCCCTTGTCGGAAGACACATCTCGTTGTTGTATGGTCTTCTTTTGATAATCGTACCACTCCTTCATTAAATATATAACCGCGGAATCGGTATTTTTATCGAATTCAGTGCTGTTGGCCCCCTTCATGCCAGCGACGTGTTTGGCAAATTCAACCACTGCCATCTGCATCCCAAGACAGATACCAAAAAATGGCACCTTTTCTTCCCTGGCAAAATGAACCGCTTTCATCTTCCCTTCAATTCCTCTTGCGCCAAAGCCCCCGGGGATCAAAACCCCATCCGCGTTGCGCAAGGTGTCATTACAGTCTGCGCTCTCCAACGCCTCTGAATCAACAAAATCAAGCGCTACCTGGCAGTCGTTCGCAATCCCTCCGTGCACTAATGCCTCATTTAAACTTTTATATGACTCTTTTAAATCTATGTACTTTCCAACAATAGCGATGCGTACTGAAAACTTTGGATTTTTAATCTTCTCCACAAGCTCTTCCCAAGCCTCCAGCCGGGGAGCGCGTGTCCACATGTGAAGAAGTTTTACAATCTTGTCATCAAGATGTTCTTGGTGGAAAACAAGAGGGACCTCGTAAATAGATTCAACATCCTTTGCGGTAATAACCTGGTCCACATCTACATTGCAAAATAGCGCGATCTTCTTCTTGATATCCTTGCTCAATAACTTTTCTGTTCTACAGAGGATAATATCCGGTTGTATTCCTATGCTCCGAAGCTCCTTGACACTGTGCTGAGTCGGCTTGGTTTTCACCTCACCGGCTGTCTTGATATAGGGGACCAGAGTGAGATGGACGTACAAAACGTTCTCTTTGCCCACATCCCACTTGAACTGACGAATCGCCTCCTGAAATGGGAGACTTTCTATATCACCTATTGTTCCACCGATCTCTATGATTGCCACGTCTGCGCTGTTTTCCATTAAAAGAATACTTTTTTTGATCTCATCGGTGATGTGTGGAATGACCTGGATTGTTCCCCCCAGGTAATCCCCGCGGCGTTCTTTCATAATCACCGAATAGTAGATCTTACCGGTGGTAAAGTTATTTTTTTTGCCCAACCGAACATTGGCAAATCTCTCATAGTGGCCTAAGTCAAGATCAGTCTCTGCTCCGTCATCCGTCACAAAAACTTCGCCATGCTGAAAAGGATTCATTGTGCCGGGGTCGACATTGATATACGGGTCAAGTTTTTGAAAGGTCACGGAAAGCCCTCGGCTTTCAAGGAGAGCTCCAATTGCGGCTGATGCAAGCCCCTTTCCTAACGAAGAAAGAACACCACCTGTAACAAATATAAATTTTGTTTTCATATAATATGAATCCACCTAAAATCCATTCAGAAATTCCAAACGCCCCTGAAGATACGCATCGCATATGAGGCTGTCCGAGAATTCTCGGACAGCCTCATATAATTCTCAGACAGCCTCCTAATCACTTTTTTCAATATCCCAGAGGGTGGCAAATGTCAAGAAACGAAAAAGGCGAAGGAGATTTACTGCACTTAGGTAGTAAACAGCTCTTGATTCTTCCGGGGCAACTTGTTATATTTTTAAAAATTTGTTGAATTCGCAAAAACATTCCAAACAAGCTGGAAACACAGTAGTGCCTGAAGAAAGGCACTTCAAACTTTTTAAAAGGAATGACAGCAAGACTATGAACAACAATAAAAAAAGCGGCTTAAGTCATGTATCCTTACTGATTATTATCTTTTTAGGTCTCCTTATCATTATCCCGGTGTTTATCGTATTGTTTTTTCGATTTGAAAGCGAACCACCAACATTTCACATTACCCCCACTCTGGACACCATCGGCGCTGATACAACCCTTTCCATTACAGTAAGAGATCAAAAAAGCGGAATTAAAAGAGTATGGGTCGCTATCCTAAAAGACCAAAAAGAGACCCTTCTGTTTGATGAAACTCTACCTACAGCCCTCTTCAAAGGGAGCTGTATTCATGAAAAAGAGGTGTTAATCACTATAAGTCCGCGCGAACTCGGTCTTTCCGACGGTGTTGCCAATCTCAGAATCGCGGTATGGGACTGCGCTATCAAAGGCATCTTTAAAGGGAATCACACATATACTGAGCAAAAAATTAATATAGATACACGGCCTCCGTCTATCGAAGTTCTCAGCCGTTCTCACAATATGCATCAGGGCGGCGCCGCCCTGGTAATTTATCGGGTTTCAGAACAGGTCTTTGAATCCGGTGTCCGGGTTGGAGATCGTTTCTTTCCAGGATATCCAGGCTATTTCAGCGATAAAAGTATTTATATGGCCTTTTTTGCTATCCCTTATGATCAAAGAGGAAATACCGACCTGTTCTTGACGGCTTTAGATTACGGCAACAATCGATCAAAGGCTGGATTTCAATATTATATAAATAAAAAGAAATTTAAAAGTGATACTATTCGGCTGTCTGATAATTTTCTTAGGTGGAAAATGCCTGAATTTGAAACAAGCGGCATAAAACAAGATGCCTCGCTCAAAGAAAAATTTCTGTACGTAAATAGAACATTGCGGCAGCAAAGTTCTAAGACATTAGTGAATGCGTGTTCAAACGTTACTCCTCAAATGTTATGGAAGGGGCGTTTTCTCAGACTGCCCCATTCCGCGCAAAAAGCCGGTTTTGCTGATCTGCGAACTTATGTATATAGAAACAAGGTTGTTGACAAACAAACACATCTCGGAATAGATTTAGCCTCTACCGCACATTCACCTATCCCGGCTTCCAATCATGGTAAGATTGTATTGGCTGATGATGTTGGAATTTATGGCAAGACTGTGATAATAGACCACGGTTTTGGTCTCTTTACTCTCTATTCACACCTCAGCCGTTCCACAGTCACACCAGGACAGGAGGTAAAAAAGGGGGAAACAATCGGCTATACCGGCACAACAGGAATGGCCGGAGGAGATCATCTCCATTACGGAATGTTGATTCACAACACATTTGTAAATCCTCTGGAATGGTGGGATGCAACGTGGATTAAACATAATATTACAGAAAAAATCAGTATGATAACGAAAGGTGCAAACCAGAGATAAAAACAATGAAACGTTATAAGGTACAAAAGACATATGATGAAATAAACCGTAAGATTAAAGAAGGTAAGGCTGTGGTGGTCACGGCTGAAGAGATCATCGATATAGTAAGAAAAAAAGGGGCTGTAAAGGCTGCCAAAGAGGTTGATGTGGTTACCACGGGAACCTTTTCACCAATGTGTTCTTCCGGTGTCCTCATCAACTTCGGTCATTCAGTGCCCGGCGCCAAGGCATCCAAGGTTTGGTTTAATACTGTCCCGGCATACGCGGGGTTGGCAGCGGTTGACTGCTATCTTGGAGCAGCTGAACCTGCGGAAGATGACCCGCTAAACAAGGTATATCCCGGTGAATTTAAATACGGTGGCGGGCACGTAATTAGCGATCTGTTGGCCGGGAAGAAGATTCGGTTGAAAGTAGAAGCCTATGGAACCGATTGTTATCCGAATCGGGGTTTTGAAAAAGATATTACTTTAAAAAGCTTACCCCAGGCAACACTGTGCAACCCCCGCAATGCCTACCAAAATTACAACTGCGCTGTAAATCTTTCCAAAAGAACCATCTATACTTACATGGGAACATTGCGGCCGCGCGCCGGCAACGCCAATTATGCCACCGCCGGGCAACTGAGTCCTCTAATAAACGATCCATATTATCTGACTATTGGAATAGGGACTAAAATATTTTTAGGGGGCAGTACAGGCTTTGTATCCTGGCAAGGGACACAACACAAACCCAATGTCAAACGAACAAAAAAAGGGGTCCCTCTTGTTCCTGCAGGGACCATCTGGGTCATGGGTGATCTCAAACAGATGAAACCGGAGTGGCTGGTAGGAGTCAGTCTACAGGGATATGGATGTTCGCTGGCTGTAGGATTAGGCATCCCTATTCCTATCTTGAATGAAGAGATCGTTCAGTATACGGCTGTATCAGATGAAGAGATCTTTACCAAGATCGTCGACTATGGGAATCCAAAAGGGACCTCAAAAAGTTGCGGTATGGTAAATTATGCCCAATTGAAAAGCGGAACAATCCAGATAAATGGAAGAGATGTCCCTACAGTACCGATGTCGAGTCTTGTAAAAGCGCGTGAAATCGCGGAAATTTTAAAACAATGGATTCTCAAAGGGAATTTTACTCTGACAGAACCACAGCAAATGCTTCCCGGTGTATCACGGGATTAGCTCAAGGCAAGAGAGGGAATTCTATATTAATAAGTTAGAAGACCTAAAACGTCTATTGCGTGACATGGGATCGGTTTTGATCGCGTTCTCAGGGGGCGCGGACAGCTCTTTTCTCGCCAAGGTGGCACAGGAGGCTCTTGGCAGCGAAGCGATGGCTGTCATCGCATCAGGGTCAATTTTCCCAAGGGAAGAGACAGAAAATGCTCAAAGTATGGCAGCGAAAATAGGAATAAAATGCGTGACCGTCCCCTTTGGTATATTAAAGGAGCCTTCTTTCCGAATTAATTCTGACAACCGGTGTTACTTTTGTAAAAAACAATTATTTACAAAATTTTTAACAATCGCATCAGAGAAAAAAATCTCTTGGGTTGCAGATGGAACTCACGCGGGAGATCATATAAATTCAAGGCCGGGATACCAGGCGATCAAGGCCCTTGGAATCCGCACACCTCTTAAGGCAGTAAGTATGACAAAAGCGGAAATAATAGATCTCAGCAAATCTCTCAACCTTCCGACATGGAACAAACCTTCCGGCGCCTGTTTGGCCACGCGGATTCCATACGGAACCCCGATAGAGAGTAAACGGCTTGGTCGTATCGAACGGTGCGAAGCATGGATAAAAAAGAAGGGATTCACTCAAGTTCGGGTACGGGACCACTTTCCGGAAGCACGGATCGAACTCGATCCGGAAGAAATCAGTACGGCTCTGTCTCCTGAATGTCGCAAAAATCTAATTAATGTGTTAAAAGCTGAAGGGTTTGAAAAAATCACCCTCGACCTTGAGGGATACAAAAGCAAAGAAAAGTAACACCTAAATTGAGCTATTTTTGACTCGATCTGCACCAATCTCTTGCGCATTCCCGCTTGTAGCGGGACGAAAATCCTCGACATATCCACGGGTATGCCTGCGGTTTTCGTCCCGCCCAGGCGGGACTACATCAAGATATTGGCACATCTCTTCCTCAAAAATCGCTCAACTTAGGTTTAACTATCGGAAATCAAGTAAAAGGTAAAGATAATTTTTCACCATCTCTTTTGTTCCCTTGAAATTCTATAATCTCCTGATATACTTTATTTTATAATTCAGTTATGATCGCAATCCCTTGCATTCAGGACAACTATTCGATGCCAGATCATCTATTACAAAAAGAGGACTTAACCAGAAGACTTCGTTGGTTAATGTTTTTCAGGGTTGCGATCGTTACCTTTTTATTCGGGATTGCGGCCTTTATCCAGATCAAAGGAACAGAGTCATTACCCGCGCCATCTCTCACTGCGGTATATTTTATTATAACGATCACTTATTTTCTTTCACTCCTATACCTCATCCTATAAAAAAGAATTAAAAGCCTTAAGATCAATGTATACATTCAGGCTATCTGCGATGTTACATTGATAACAGTGCTTGTGCATGTAACAGGTGGAATTGAAAGTGTCTATTCTATTTTATATCCGCTGGTTATCATCTATTCAACTCTATTTCTCGCAAAAAAGGGGGGTATATTTTTAGCCTCTGCCAGCAGCTTACTCTATGGCTTGTTGCTTGATTTAGAATACTATGGCGTTATTCACCCAATATATAGTCCCACCTGGGAGTACGATTTTAGCGCGGGGTATGTCCTGTCGAGGATATTTATCCATATCGTGTCTTTTTACATTGTCGCATTTTTAGTAAGCTTTGTCGTTGAACAGGAAAAAAGCGCGAGATCGCTACTGGCAGAGAAAGAGAGTGAATTTCATCAACTCGATCTGTTACACAGAAGCATTATTGAATCCGTAAGCGCCGGCATCATAACGATCAATCTACAAAGAGATATAAAATCCTTTAATAAGGCGGCGGAAGAAATCACCGGGTTATTATTTTCAGAGGTTAAAGGGAAAAGAATAGATAAGGTTTTTCCGGGTTTTTCCGAAATATTGGATAAGATAAAAGAGAAAGAGGGGAAAAAGGAGGCAATAAACAGGGCTGAAATAGTGGTTCAGGGAGAAAGTGATAAAAGTATTGTATTAGGTTTTTCCGTTTCAGCGCTTATCAATAGCAAAAGTGAACAAATTGGTGAGATAGTGATTTTTCAGGATTTGACTGCCAGCAAAGAGATGGAAAAAGAGGTTGAAAAAAGCAAAAGACTGGCTCTTATTGGTGAGATGGCGGCAGGTCTCGCCCATGAAGTAAGAAACCCTCTGGCAGCGCTATGCGGGTCGATCCAGATGCTTCAAAAAAATCTTACGCTGAACGCGACCAACGAAAGGCTCATGCAGATTGTCCTTAGAGGAAGGGACCAACTTGAAAATCTCGTAAAAAACTTTCTCCTTTTGGCACGCCCTAACCTGAGCGATCGCGAGGAGATCAACATCAAGAATGTAATAGACGATGTATTAGAATCTTTTCGCGATGGCCCTGATTGGCATGAAAATATCAAAGTGGTTATTAAGTTATGTAATCCGGCCGGCATTTATGGAAACAAGACAGAGATGCAACAGATGCTCTGGAACCTTATCTTGAATGCCGTCCAGTCGATGCCGGACGGCGGCAGACTGAAAATAGAGACCAAATTAATTGACAATGAAATGCATTGGCTTGAGATAAAAATAAGCGATAGCGGCTGTGGAATCAAAAAAGAGAACCACGGAAAAGTGGTCGAGCCTTTTTATACCACAAAGGAGAGAGGAACAGGCCTTGGACTTGCGATCGTAAGCAGGATTGTGGAGAGTCATGGGGGGAAAATGAGGATAGAGAGTGAATTGGGAAAAGGGACGACGTGTGCGGTCTTGCTGCCGAGAAGGAGAAATCGTTAGGGACAGGGTAAGGGTTCATGGAGTATTGGAGTGTTGAAAGGTAAGCATTTATCATTTGGCATTTATCATTTACCAATTATCATTAAGAAACGGACTGATTCATTTAAATAATGGAAAATGACAAATGATCAATGATCAATTACAGATGACAAATGACAAAGGAAGGTAATGCG
>JAUWMN010000244.1 GCA_030613165.1 Desulfobacterales bacterium | reverse complement strand
AAAAAAATAATCCTCGGAATATCAACTATATGCCTGTGGTTATTTTTTCAAGTATTCCCCCGCTCAAAGTCCGGGATCTTCGACTCGATTTTGAACAAAATTGCTATTCTCGGACAGCCTCCTGGCCTTTCAGCATGACGGTAAATCTGACAGAAGAGGGTTATTAGTAATTCCCACTACCATTGTCAACCGCATTTTTTCTTTAGGTTGACGATAATTCCATGAGGGAGGAGATGTGACAGGATTTCGGCAGGTTAAACACTTTGGATGGCTGGGTTTCCTTTTACAAATTTATAATAGCCCAAAATCCGGGATTCTTATGCTTGCACAAAAAATTGTACATCGACGCACGTGGTTTTTTGCATATTAAAGCTCGCTTTACTGTCAGGCGACTTCTCTTTTAAAAAAACTATTTTAATGCCGAAATTGGCATTCTAAGCCCTAAATCATTGAATTAGGACAGGCAAATAATGCTAGGCAATAGTTTCCAACACCAACGGGAGTAAAATCACGTATTCAAAATGCTCTATGGGGTTTTTTGGAATGATTTGTGCGATGCTGTTTTGGAAAAATGAAATCTGGATGGTCAAGAAATGACATGAAGAACACACGCCGGGGATATCACAATAACATGCTCCAAAAAGATGCTTATCTGGATTCTACATCTCTATATCGCCTCTGAAAGTCGCTTCAAGGAAAATATACCCTAACGTTGCATAAAATTTGAGTTCAAAACGCTTTAGATTAGGTCAGCAAGGGACGTTGGGCCATTTTCAAGGGTGAAAGCGTATTTAACATACGGTGAGATCTTGAAAATTGACCAACGTTTCTTGATGGCCTGATATAGAGCGAGCGTAGCGCTTTTGGTTCAAAGATTTATGCAACGTTAGGGTATACCCTCTAATCCGTTAATGACCTTCGGCCGCTTTTCATGTTTGGATCTGAAATTACCTTTGAATTGTTGATAAATACGCTCCACAAAACCCTTTGTCCCGATAATCGCACTATCCGTAAAGTACCGGGTTCGATACCTGAACCGCTCCACTGCCCTGAGATCAATCCCCCTCACTCTTTCTGTCCCGCTCTTCGTAATCCCCCCCCTTGCCGTAGACAAACTGGCGGTAATAGGCCAACCGCTCCTTTGTCCCTTTTACTCCAAACTCCATTAGACCAAAATCGAGGTACAAAAACCCGTCAGCGTTATTCCTTTGTACATGGTATCCCAATGAACACCACCGATATCTCTCCGGTTTCTTCACAAGACCCGCACGATATGCGTTCAGATCTATGTAGGCCAGGCAGTTAATAAGGGTTTCCCCGTTGTCCACAATCACGCTCTTAAACCTCTCTGACCAGAAAAAGCCTTTGCGACCATGACGCTTGTTGTAAAACCTTGAAAACCCCTGCTTGATCTCTTTGACATATTCAGAAAGATCCCCCTATTTCTTCCTCAATGTCTGAAGCATCCTTTCATCATTGATTTCACGCTTACCATCCCCACCATAGTACAACTTGACCCTCTTCATTATATCTTCATCACTCACGTCATCACCAGGGTGCATGCGGACCAAGAGATGAAAATGGTTGCCTAAAAATAGAAAATCCCAGGGTTCAGCCGTGTAGACACGCAATATTCCTTTAACATTTCCATGCATTGAGATGGGAACGGAAAGAATTGAAGCAATACCTTCCTCTTTGGCTTCTTCTGGAAACTGAATTCGCGGGTCATCGGAGTAATCAAAGGTTCGGAGTCCTGATAATTAACTGACCATCTCTTCGATGATCTCCCGCACCGGCCGGACGGCCTTGATCATGCCGGTGATCTGGCCGGCCGCGATGATGCTGGCCTCGAGGTCACCCTGGACCCAAGCCGCTTCCATGCTGGGGCCCTGGGCGGAAAAGTCGGCCTTGCTGGGGCCTCCCTTGTCCATCATCTCCTCGACCAGGGGCGTGGCCACGACTCGGAACTGGGCCCATTCCACGTTCATGAGCCGGGTGTCGATCTCGCTGGCCGAGACCAGAGCATTCTTGTAATTGGCGTGAGCGATGCATTCCTCAGCAGCGATGAAGGCCGTGCCGACCTGGACCCCAACCGCCCCCAGGATGAAGGCAGCCTTGTATCCGCGCGAATCCCCGATCCCGCCGGCTGCGACCACGGGGACGTCCACCGCATCGGCGACTAAGGGGGTTAGGACCATCGTCGAGGCACCGTTGAAGCCCTGCATGCCGCCGGACTCCGAGCCTTCGGCAATAACGGCGTCCACGCCGGCCGCGGCGGCCTTGACTGCGTTGGACACGTTGGACACCACGTGCAGAACCTTGATGTCCCGCTCCTTGAGATACGGTAATAAGACTTTGGGCGATCCGCCCGAAGTGGTCACGACCTTGACCCCGGCTTCGACCAGGAGGGCGGCGACCTCGACGGCCTTGGGATTGACGGCCATCAGGTTGGCCCCGAAGGGCTTGTTGGTCAAGGCTTTGACCGCGTCGACCATGGCCTTGAGCTTGCCCGGATCGTTTTCAAAGGAAGTGGCCAAGAGGCCGTACCCGCCGGCTTCGGACACGGCGGCCACGAACTCCGGGTTGCAGATGACGCCCATTGCGCCCTGGATGATGGGGTACTTGCAGCCGAGCAGTTCCGAGATGTCTTTCATGGTCCTCTCTCTCCTTTCGTGTCATGCGATTTAACTCTAGTTACGCCGCATGCGGCGAGATTTTAGTGTTTCAAACCTTCTGGCACCTCTTTTTGCAATTTGAATAAGCATTGAGCTTGGCCGTAGGGCTTGTGACTCCTTGCCATAAGGTGTCGCCCCACACCCCCCAAATTATTCATGCTTTTGTTTTGTTTTGTAACATTAAAAAAAGGTAAATTCAAGACTATGCTATAAACCTTTCGTTTCAAGGTGCATCGAAAACGAACACATACTTGCCAAAACCTTAAATATCACAAAAAAGAATACTTGTAACTGAAATCATAACCTCCTCTTTCCCCGGGCTTCTGTGTGAGAAAGGTCCGGGTGGCGCCCGTCACCATGCCCACCTTCCCACCTGGTAATAGTTCACCACGGAATTCCACGGAAGAGGACTATAATATTCTCCTCAGCATTTCAAAATTAGGGGCGCTAAAATTGAATAATAGCCCCAATCTTAGGCCTGTAGTTTTAAGATAGTTTATCAATAGTCAAATCCTCATAGAGTAACTTCCCAATTTTTTCAGTGATATTCCGTGTCTTTCAGTGGTGAACTTTTACCCCACCTGGATCAAATGGAATTGATAAAGCTGCATCATTTTCGATCTTAGGGCTTGCGCAAAAATAGTTTAACAGAATTGGCGCCCAGATTTGGGTCATATTTGGCAGTGCCGACCCTTAGGTCCCGCCGTAGCGGGGTTGAGCAAAACCAGAGGGATAGTACTACTATCGCGAGGATTTTGCGAT
>JAUWMN010000161.1 GCA_030613165.1 Desulfobacterales bacterium | reverse complement strand
TTTAATGAGGGGAGAGAATGGAAGGCAAAAGATTGGACCAGGGACCAGGAAATCGATACCTATAATCAAATGAACGACCTGCTAATGGAGGTCATATCCGCCAAAAACCGTTCCAGTCGGCATGCATTAAGTAAAAAGCAACAGGAAATATTCTATACGGCCTGTTATGACCTTGATAGATTCAGAAGGGTTGTATCCGAAAAAAGTTTTTCCAGTACCTACTGTATCGAACCCGATGTTATCGAAAAAGTAAAGGCAGATGAAATAGCCCTGATGCAATTTGCTCTACGCTGGATCGCTGAGACGCTTCTTGATGTAACATCTCAATAACTCGTAGCATTGATTCATGGATTCCCGCCTCCGCGGGAATGACAATTGCGTCATATTGCCCGTCATTACCGCGAAGGCGGGAATCCCGCCCACTGGCGCCCCAAATCATTTGTCCTAATTTATTGAAAAGATAGTTTTTTGGTGACGGAGGATATGTGTGGATCTACAAGGTAAAGTCGCTCTGGTATTAGGCGCCGTCAAGGGGATCGGAAGGGGAATAGGGCTTGCCCTGGCAAAAGAGGGTGTTAGGGTCGCGCTTACCTATTATGACTGGGAAGAGCACGTTAAAGATATGGAAGCGGCTTTTGCGGCTACCGATACAGAACACCTTATAGTAAAGACAGACCTGACCGAACCGACACAAATTCGATCACTTATAGATGAAGTAATACAAAAGTTCGGACGCATAGATATCTTGATCAACAATATTGAACGAGGAGGCTGGCCTGTTGTACACGGCCCTTATACCCCCGAACAATGGGAGCTTGAAGTGGCTGCCACACTCAAGGCCAAATGGTGGGTGTACCATTATTCCCTTCCCCATATTAAGGCGTCGGGTGATGGAGTTGTTATAAATATCTCTTCCATTGCAGGTATTGTTGGACGCGCGGGTCCTGCGGGCAGGATGTTCAATGACGCATATTCCGCGGCAAACCGCGGCATATCAGCGTTTACCGAGATATGGGCGAGAGAGGCCGCACCCACGGTCAGGGTCAATGAAATAATGCTCGGCATCTTCGAAACACGCCATGGCCCGAATACCCGGGGCTGGGGGCTGCTAACAGAGCATCAACGACAGGAGATCATCGATCATACTTTATTAAAACGGATCGGCGCTATTGACGATATAATAAAAGTTGTTATCTTTGTTATTAGAGACGCGCCATTTATGACAGGAAGCGTTCTGAGGATCGACGGAGGATATCTTTTAGGCGGGGAGTTTATGGAGCCAATGCCTGAAGGAGTCTTATAAGTTAGGAGAAAAGGATGAAAAAGCAAACTAAACCCCCTATCTGCCCCCACTGTGGGAAAGAAATGCAGAAGTGGGCGACGCCCCAATTCAATTTTTCAGACGGCCTCGGCTGGGGGGGGCCATTTCTTTATGTCTGTTTCAACGATGAATGCCCCCTGTACGTTGAGGGTTGGGAGAGCATGATGGAACATTACGGACAGGTCGCATCATACAGGTGCATGTGTGACCCTGATACGGGAACAATAGAATGCCTCCCGGTGCTTGCTCCCAATGCCTTGAAGGGGGATATCATAGACGAGGTAAAAAAAGCAGAGGAGAAGGCTCGAAAAGAAGCAGAGAAAAAAGCGCTTGAGAACCTACGCGGTTATCGTGAATTAAAAGATGTGAACGCTATCTTGAAAGTATTACTGAACAAAAAAGAGCTGGCCCTCGTACGTAAAACCGCCGCAAACTATTTGGGAAAACTTGGTGATCTCAAGTGTATCGAGCCTATCCACAATCACGTCTTTAAAGACCCCGATATTCAGGAAAGTGTCGAACATGCTATAGAGTTAATACATGAGACGAATTTTACAAAGGAATGTCCGTACTGCGCCGAGATCATAAAGGCAAGGGCGAAGGTCTGCAAACACTGTAATAGAGAATTATAATATTCTGAATTGCGAATTTAGGGATTAGGCAATTAATCGAACAATTCGCAATTCCTAAATTCCTCAATCTTTTTCAGAGTTCCCCTGATCCACCCACTCCGGGATACAGTGTAAAATGTGATCGTAGGCATCGTCAAGCCGTTTTACCCTAGCCTCTTTCAGAATATCTTCCGCGGCATACCAGCATAGAGATTTCCCGTTGCGGTCATAGACGTTAAATATTCTGCGATTAGCCTCGCCGATATGTTCCTCGTCAACTATTCCGGTTACGATCTTTTTTGCTCTTTCGTAGGGCATGAATTTTATTTCTTCCATCTATGTTTCTCCTGTATGCGAGACCTTTGAAAAGCGTCATGTTTTTCAGAGACCTCACCTTGTCAAACTAAGGGAGAAGGCAAAAAAACCTTCTCGTAAAGGCTCAAAGCATATCGGTCGGTTATGCTTGCCATAAAGTCACAAACCCTTCTTTCAAGTGATATTTCCGGAGGAATCTCCCCCATTTCCATTTCAAGAAATTTTTGTTTCAAGTAATCTTGATTATCCAAGAAATAGTAATACAGGTCGGCTAATACCCGCTTGGCTTTTACAAATTCTCTATGAACCTTCTCCGACCTGTACACATTATTATAAAGGAATAACCTGAGATGCGTCATCGCCTCAAACACAACATTGCTAAATTGCAAATGTATCCGATCTTCTTCTATAACGCTCGTGGAAATAAGATCTCTCACCATTGTTGTTATTCGACTCGAGTGGTCGTGGCCCAGGATATTGGCACATACAGAAGGGACATCCCTTTCCCTGATAACTCCACTTCGGATTGCGTCATCCAGATCGTGGTTAAGGTAGGCCATGATATCCGCCACCCGGACCACCCTTCCTTCCAGGGTCATTGCTAACTCGTTGAGGTCATCCGGGATCACTTCTCCATATCCCTTTGAGTGCTTGAGGATGCCGTCCCTGACCTCGTGGGTAAGGTTCAGCCCCCTTCCCTTATTTTCCAATACGTCAATCACCCGCAAGCTCTGCTCACTATGCCGAAAACCCCCGGGATAAATTTCATTCAATATTGTCTCGCCCCCGTGGCCAAAAGGTGTATGACCCAAATCATGCCCAAGGGCCACGGCTTCGGCAAGGTCTTCATTTAAGCGAAGACTACGTGCAATAACACGCGCGATTTCAGAAACCTCCAGGGTATGAGTCAAGCGGGTACGGTAGTGATCACCCATAGGAGCAAGAAACACCTGTGTCTTATGCTTGAGACGCCTGAACGCCGTACAGTATACAATACGATCCCGGTCCCTTTGAAAAACAGTGCGGATCGGACACGGCGCTTCGGGCACGACCCTCCCTTTAGAGTCAGAACTTAGACACGCAAGGGGGGACAGGGCCTCTTGTTCTCGCCTTTCTACATCTTCACGAATTGACATGAATATATGTTACCTGCTGCATCCTTTTAAAAAAATATTTAGATTATCACAAACATCCCCAGTTTAAAAGTGTAAAATTAGCTCATAGCTGAAAAGAAAAGTCTTTACATTATCCATTAATTTCACATATTCTTTTGGAAATATCAGTTAACCTTGACGGTTTCGTAAAGAGTCGCCAGGCACCTTATTTCGTCATTCCCGCGAAGGCCGGCTTTTTACGAAACCGTCAACATGGGCTATTCTTAAAATGTCCGAACATCATCTTATCCTTGGCGAAACCGTTGATTTCATAACCGGTAAAACCATAAAGGACACGCACGATGAACGATATCGCCAGAAAATAGCCCGTTTTCTGGTTGAAAAAAAGGGGTATCTCAAGACCGACATCAACCCCAGGCAGGAGTTACGGATTTCAATTGACGGGAATGTTGCAGTAATACGTATCGATTTCGCGGTCAGAGTAGAAGAAAAAACATTCATGGTTATACGGTATGGCCCCGGGTCTCTGGTAACACGTGAAAGACCTTCTGTGGCTGCGGCACGATTGCTTGAGCCATATCAAATCCCGATTACCGTTGTTACCAACGGCGAAGACGCGGAAATCCTGGATACCATTTCAGGTAAAGTCATCGCCCATGGTTTTGATGCCATACCGTCAAAGGAAGAGGGAATAGAACTTGTAAGAAACAAGCAATTTCATGGTATCCCCGCGAAGCAAGCCGAAAAAGAGATGAGAATCTTATACACCTTTGACATAGTGGGAAGCTGTGAGTGTGGTTTATAGTTAATCACGAAAACACGAAAGTACGAAAGCACGAAACTCAGTTGACCATTTTTTTATCTCTAATCAGTTTTATAAATGCTCTTTTCCGTGTTTGTTTTTTTTCGCGCTTTCGTCCTTTCGTGCTTTCGTGATAGCTTTTTGAAAGTGCCCATGGTTGACCGATTTAATTGTCTAACAAGATAGAAATCCTAATGCAATTGAACTACGAACATTTTATGCAAAAGGCCCTTCATGAGGCTGAACGAGCTCTCAAGGCCGGTGAGTTTCCTGTGGGATGTATTATGGTCTATGAAGACGAAGTGATTGTGACCGGAGCACGAAAAAACAGTGTCCGGAAAAACAGAAACGAATTGGACCATGCGGAAATTGTGGTTTTGCGTAAATTGAGCAAGCTCGATCGATCTATAGATAGATCAAAAATTACCCTGTTTTGCACTATGGAGCCGTGCCTGATGTGTTATTCCGCATTAATCTTGAACGGAATCGAACATATCGTCTATGCATATGAAGACGCCATGAGCGGCGGAACCGACCTCGATCTAAAGAAACTAAAACCATTGTACCGAGATACGAACATAAAGATCACACCGCATATCTTAAGAGACGAAAGTCTAAAGCTTTTTAAACAATTTTTCTCGGACCCGGCAAACGATTACTGGAAAGATAGCTTGTTGGCCGAGTATACTTTAGGCGCGTTATAGGAATAAAGAGTTTGAGGGTTGTAATAGTTTTAGAGCTGGAGACAATGAGTTGCGTGTTACGCGTTGCGAG
>JAUWMN010000030.1 GCA_030613165.1 Desulfobacterales bacterium | reverse complement strand
TCAGGGGGTAGTATTACAGCCTTATGTTGATTTTGCCAAGTTGGAAGAAGTGTTTGTTGTGTTTAGAAAACAGATGTTTTTTGGGGATGAGGAGGAGAGCGGGTGAAAGATTTTTTTCTTTTTCTGGCGCTCGGAATTGTGTTCATTATCTCAGAGTCAACCGTGTTGGCTATATCCGCTTTTCAAGGGCTTAGATATGATCTCTTAATTCCTCTTATCATTTTTGTGGCTCTCTATCACCCAATACGGGTTGGGCTCTCCCTATGTATCGTGTTTGGTTTTTTTATGGACGTTTTTTCAGGGGGGGTATTTGGATTGTTTTTGTCTATCTATTTTTGGCTTTTTTGTTTTGTTAAAGCCATCTTGTGCTTTTTAGACTTACAAAATTCCTTCTTAGAGGTGATTCTTGTGGTAGCGGGAGTGTTGGCAGAGAATGTGATAGTTATTTTATCAACTTCACTTTTGGCGGCAGGACAACAAATAGAATATGTCACCTTACAACACGTAATTGTTCAGACCCTTTTAGCGGGTGCTACAGCCCCTTTAATGTTTGTAGCTTTTTTTAAATTAAGAGATATACGTTTTCGAGTTAGTGCTTAAGGTACGATAAAGTTTGAAGTTTAAAGTGCCTAAAGTTATGGAGTGCGCCTTTGGCGCAGTCAATCTATGGATAATAGAGAGTTCTCAAAAAATCGTAACGGCTCAGGTTCAAAGTTCAGGGGTTCACGGTTAACGGTTAATGGTTTCGAAAAAAGGATATAAAAATTGGCACACTACCTTTTCAGCCGTCGTAGCCAGGGCCACTATGGCGAAGTCGGCAACTTTAGGCACTTCAAACTTATTTATTATGAGATCTGGTTATTTTAATTCTGTTGACACCGATTGGTATAAAAAGCGCTTTTATAGGTTGCTGATCTGTATTGTTGTCGGTTATTCAATTCTTTTCGTAAGGCTCTACTATTTTCAGATACTAAAAGGTGAAGATCTTAGGCGTATGGCAGAGAACAATTATGTGCGCCTTGAAAGTCTTCCCCCGTCACGCGGTCTGATCTATGACAGCAACGGCGAACTCCTTGTGGACAACCGCCCCTCTTTTAACATTTCGATTATCTTGGAGGACGCACCCAATCCCGAACAGGTAATTAAACGGCTGGCTTTGCTCCTGAACATCCCTCCAGCCCCTCTTTTAAAAAAAATTCAGGGGGCAAGGAGATCTCAACCATTTAAGCCTATAATTTTAAAGAGCGATGTCAGACGTGATGAACTGGCTGTGATAAAGACCAGAAGGTTCGATCTCCCCGGAATTATTGTAGCCGTCGAACCTCAACGTCACTATTTAATGGAAAGTGGCGCTTCCCATCTAATCGGTTACTTGGGCGAGATCAGTCAAAGGGAATTGACCAGCGGACGTTATCCTGACAACAAGTCAGGCGATTTCATAGGAAAATTTGGAGTTGAGAAAACGTGTGGGTCCTATTTCTTGGGGAAAAGAGGCGGAAGGCAGATAGTGGCGGACGCGCTCGGGCGAACAACGGAGGTGCTCAACACCGTAGAAGCTACGCCCGGTAAAAACGTTTACTTAACGATAGACCGTAGACTGCAAAAAGTAGCCGAAGATATGCTAAGCAAGAAAATATCCGGGGCTGTCCTTGCAATGGATCCCAACAATGGTCATATCCTTGCGATCGCGAGTAGCCCTTCTTTTGACCAGAATGCGTTAGTGGAAGGGATGAGTCATTCAGAGTGGAAAGCAGTTGTCGCTAACCCGCTCCATCCCCTTGGAAACAAGGCGATCCAGGGCCAGTATCCTCCAGGTTCCGTATACAAGATCATTACGGCCATGGCAGCTCTGGAAGAGGGCGTTGTTGCAGCGGATACAGAACATTTTTGTCAGGGTTATTACAAATTCCGGAACCGTCGGTTCAGGTGTTGGCAAGAGGCAGGGCACGGAAACTTAAATATACGAGAAGCATTAGCGCAGTCCTGTGATGTGTTCTTTTACAAGGTGGGAGAGAAGCTGGGGGTGGATCGCCTGGCCCGCTACGCAAAAGGATGCGGGCTCGGTTTAAGAACCGGGATAAGGCGGGACAATGAGGCAATGGGATTGGTCCCTACAATGAGTTGGAAATTACGACGCTTTGGTAGCCCATGGCAGAAGGGGGAGACGCGTGTGCTTGCCATTGGCCAGGGGTTCAACCTTGTCACTCCTGTGCAGATGGTTTCTTTGATCAGCGCTGTGGCAAACGGGGGGATACGATATAGGCCGGTTATTATAAAGGAGATACGAGATTACGACGGTACTCTGTTGGAAACCACTGCGCCTGAGATCCTCGGACGCCTGCCAGCCAGTAAAGAGACCCTGAGCATCATTAAGAAGGGCCTGGAAGATGCCGTTAACACAAGATCGGGCACTGGTTGGTCTGTCCGACTCCCCGGTGGTGTAATGGCTGGAAAAACCGGCACGGCTCAAGTCATAAAGTTAGCGGAGGATAGAGATACAAAGGAGGAAGATATCCCGTTTCGTTTTCGTGATCATGCCTGGTTTATCGCATATGGACCAACTAAAAAGCCAAGCATCGCGGTAGCGGTTCTTGTTGAACATGGCGGACACGGTTCGACTGCTGCGGCCCCGATTGCGCGAGAAGTTATTAAGACATACCTGGAATTGTATCCTGAAGAATTGTATCCTGAAAATACGGAGTTAGGAATTTAGGAATTAAGGAATTGAGGGATTTAGGAATTAAAAAAGACAACATCCGACAATCCCATAATCCCTCAATTCCTTAATTCCTTAATTAGGTAAGGCCATGTTTGACAGACGATTAGTGCAACATTTTGATTGGGTGTTGTTGATCATAACCATCTTAATTGCAACGGTTGGGGTTATTACCCTTTATAGCGCTGTTGCGGGTGACCCGGCCCGTAGCTACCTTTATGTAAAACAGCTTTACTGGCTCGGGATCGGGGCCACATTTATGACTGCCGCATTTATAGTTGACTATAAATTGTTGGAACAGTGGGCCGTCCCAATCTATCTTTTTTCTATTATCTTGCTGATCGTGGTTTTATTCTTCGGTAAAGTAGTATCAGGATCGCAACGTTGGCTTACGTTAGGGCCTATTTCTTTTCAACCCTCTGAACTGGCAAAAATTACCTGTGTCATAATTCTGGCACGACACTTCTCAAAAGATATAACACACGAAGGTATGTCTGTGCGGGATCTTTTTAAGCCATTTCTGTGGGTGATAGTCCCCTTCTGTCTAATTGCCATGGAGCCGGACCTGGGTTCCGCTCTTTTGATTTTGTTGGTCGCTGGATCCATAATCCTTTTTATAAAAATTAGACGAGGTTCTTTTATCTTTTTGGCTGCATTGGGGGCATCAGGAATGCCTTTAGTATGGTCCTTTCTCAAAGGATACCAGAAACAACGGATATTAACCTTTTTAAATCCTGACCGGGATCCCATGGGGGCAGGTTATCATATTATTCAATCTAAGATAGCTATTGGGTCGGGAATGCTTTCCGGAAAAGGGTTTTTAAAGGGGACCCAAAGTTATCTCTCCTTTTTACCGGAGCAACATACGGATTTTATCTTTTCGGTCCTGGCGGAGGAATGGGGGTTTTTGGGGGCGGTTACCATGATAACCTTATTTCTTGTTTTATTGGTATGGGGCATAAATATAGCCTTACGTTCCAGAGAAAATTTCGGGACGATTGTGGCGGTGGGAATTGTATCCATGATTGGATGGCAGGTGGTTATTAATGTGGGAATGACCATGGGGCTTATGCCTGTGGTCGGAGTTCCGCTCCCCCTTATAAGCTACGGAGGTTCTTCTGTCCTTACCGTTATGATAGGAATAGGACTTTTAATGAACATCAGTATGCGTAGGTTCATGTTTCAAAGATTCGGGCGATAGTGACTTTAGCATTGATCATTTGTCATTTGTCATCTGTCATTTTTTTAATGATAGATGCCCAATGATAGATGATAAATGACAGATGATAAGCTCATCAAAGACTTTTTACGAAGTCATCAATATTGTTCTTGAAAAACACATCTCATTGTGGTACATCACCGATTCATCAAGATCTGAAGCCTCGTAAGACATTCGATAATTTATCCAAACCTGGAAAAATGCCATGCCCAAAGTGAAAGAAACGTTTGATACATTTTTAGGAAAGTCCACCAATTTTGAGGGGAAGCTGACCTTTGATGGGACTATTAGATTGGAGGGCCGTTTTAAAGGAGAGGTCGAGGGAAAGAACGGAATATTGATTGTCGGCGAAAACGGTTTTATTGATGCCTCTATCCTGGTAAATACCATTGTTATCAGTGGAGAGGTCAAAGGAGATATTAACGCTGAAGATCGGATCGAGATACATCCCCCCGCAAAGGTCTTTGGCGATATTACGGCGCCTGTCATTGTGATAGATGAGGGGGTTGTTTTTCAGGGTAGCTGTACTATGAAGTCTCAGTCTCACGAACAGCGGGACTCTCTACGCCTGGCAGAGCGGCATAAGGAAGGGATAGACAAGAAAAAAGAATAAAACAAAAAAACCCTTTGACATTTTAAGCTCCTTGATGGTATAGGTGGGCGTCTTTTAACCATTTCAGGCTACTTTAATTAGAGTTTTAACAGGTTTGTATCATTAGCATGTTATAAGGAGAACACCATGGTTCAAATTGCACCTGATTGGACACTGCTTGTTCAGATAGCCAACTTCCTATTTTTACTCGCGGCATTAAATGTCATCCTCTACCGACCTATACGAAAAATCATTAGCGAACGAAAAGAGAAAATAACCGGACTTGAGGGTAGTGTTGAAGATCTCAACCGCTACGCTGAAGAGAAAAGGGAGGAGTTTGCCAACAAGATTAATGAAGCAAAGCTGGAGGGGTTCCAAAAGAAGGAGACTTTGAAGACGAAAGGCGCTGAGGAAGAAAAACATATAATAAGTGAAATTCACCAAAAGGCACAGGCCGAGATGGAATCGGTGCGCTCTCAAATAACAAAGGATGTGGAAACTGTTCGTAATACACTCCGGAAAGAGATAGCGGGGTTTTCTTCCGCGATTGTGGAAAAGACATTAGGGAGGGCTGTTTCATGAGGAAGTTTTGCTTTATACGACAACGACGCGCGGCGTTATTGTGTTGTTTTATTGCTGTGGTCTTTTTGTTTGGAGTCGGGATAGCGGCGGCCTCTTCCGGGGAAGAGCATGGCGACAGCGGATTTAACAAGACAGCGGATTTTATACAGCGCATTGTTAACTTTACTATACTTGCGGGGGCATTGTTTCTCGTTCTGCGAAAGCCTGTCAAGAACGTCTTTGTAGGCCGGAGCCAAGCTATCCAGGAAAAATTGGCGGACCTGGAACGACAAAAAGAGGAAGCAGAAAAAAAACACGCGGAGTATAAAGGGAAATTGGCCCTCTTGGAGCAGGAGACAGCAAAGATTGTCGAGTCTTATATAGCGGAGGGCGAGGCGGCCAAGGCGCAGATCATCGAAGAGGCCGGGAAGACGGCTGAAAAGATGCAGGCGCAAGCAAAGGTGGCGATTCAGCAAGAGTTTGACAGGGCCAAGGCCCAGATTCAGGATGAGATTGTTAATGAGGCGGTAGCAGCCGCTGAGAAGTTGATCAAAAAAGAGATCAATGATGAGGATCAAGACCGATTGGTCGATGAATACATAGCAAAGGTGGTGGTAGCGCAGTGAGAAATTTAGCGATTGCACGAAGATATGCAAAGGCTCTCCTATCGATTGGGAAAGAAGATGGCCAGGCGGAAACGTACAAAGAGGAGCTGTCAGGATTTGTAGATGTCCTTGAAAAGGAAAAGGTGTTGAAGCACGCACTCGCCAATCGACTTTATGCCGCTGACAGCCGCAAGAAGGTGTTGCAGAAAGTGCTGGGAGAAATGAGCTTATCCAAGGTGATGAACTCTTTTCTATCCCTGGTGTTTGACAAGGGTCGCATAGCGTATTTGAAGGACATTAGCGAGTTTTATCAAAAACTGACTGATGATCTTGTCAATATTGCGCGTGCCACGGTGACTTCTGCTGTGGAGCTCTCATCTGAAGCTCAGGAAAAGATCCAGGAAGCTTTGTCAAAGATGACCGGAAAGAAAGTGATTGTCGATGCTCAGACCGATCCTTCACTTATCGGGGGGTTGGTGGCCAAGATAGGGGATTTGGTTTTTGATGGCAGCATCAAGACACAGCTTTTAACTATACAAGATATTTTTAAAAGGGGAGAGAAGGTCTAATGGAAATCCGAGCCGAAGAAATAAGTCAGATAATTAAGGAGCAGATTAAGGATTATGACAAGAAAGTAGATTTGAGCGAGACCGGCACCGTCCTTTCTGTTGGTGATGGCATTGCAAGGGTGCACGGCGTTGAAAATGCAATGGCCATGGAACTCCTCGAGTTTCCAGGCGGAATTATGGGCCTCTGCCTCAACCTTGAGCAGGACAATGTGGGCGTCGCCATTATGGGCGAAGATACCCATATAAAAGAAGGCGACGTGGTAAAGCGTACCGGCCGTATCGCTGAGGTGCCGGTTGGAGACGCGGTTGTGGGTCGAGTCCTGTCCGGTATCGGCGAGCCGCTTGATGGCAAGGGACCGATTGACGCCAAAGAGTTCAGAAGGGTCGAGATGGTCGCCCCTGGTGTTATCGCTCGTAAGTCAGTGCACGAACCGATGTATACGGGCCTTAAGGCGATCGATGCAATGACTCCTGTGGGCCGGGGACAGCGCGAACTTATCATTGGCGACCGCCAGATCGGCAAGACAGCCGTTGGGGTGGACGCCATTATCAACCAGAAAGGCCAGGACGTGGCCTGTATCTATGTTGCTGTTGGTCAGAAGAAGTCGACTGTGGCGCAGGTGGTGGATGTGCTCGAAAAACACGGCGCCATGGAATATACGACCGTTATTGCGGCATGTGCGAGCGATCCCGCGCCTCTTCAGTATATCGGCGCTTACGCAGGGTGCGCCATGGGCGAATATTTCCGTGACAACGGGAAGCATGCCCTGATAATCTACGACGATCTTTCCAAACAGGCGGTAGCGTATCGCCAGATATCGTTGCTCCTTCGCCGTCCTCCCGGTCGTGAGGCTTATCCCGGTGACATCTTTTATAACCACTCCCGACTCCTTGAGAGGGCCGCAAAGCTTAATGATGAATTAGGGGCGGGGTCACTGACGGCGCTTCCTATTATCGAGACCCAGGCAGGGGACGTGTCCGCGTTTATTCCTACCAATGTTATTTCGATTACGGACGGACAGATCTATCTGGAGCCGGCTCTCTTTTTCTCCGGTGTTCGCCCAGCCATCAACGTTGGTCTTTCCGTATCACGGGTCGGCGGCGCGGCACAGGTAAAGGCGATGAAACAGGTCGCGGGTAGCTTGAGACTCGACATGGCCCAGTTCCGTGAGTTGGAGGCATTTGCCGCTTTTGGCAGTGACCTTGATAAGGCCACACAGCAACAGCTCACCAGAGGGCAGCGTCTGGTGGAGATATTAAAGCAGCCTCAGTATCAGCCGCTTACAATGGAAAAACAGGTATCGATACTCTATGCGGGAACGCGTGGTTTCCTTGATGAGTTGCCGCTTGATGCCGTAGCTAAATACGAAGAAGGACTTTACTCCTTTATCGAACAGAAATATCCTCAGATATTCAAAGAGCTGGATGAAAAACAGGCCATTGATGACTCACTCGATAAGACGATGGCAAAGGCATTCGGCGAATACACCCAGGAGTTCAAGGCTACGCTTCAATAATCAGTGATCTATGAATAACACGTAAGGATGCGACACCTATGGCAACATTAAAGGATATACAGCTTAAAATAGTAGCTGTTAAGAAGACAAAGCAGATCACAAAGGCCATGAATATGGTTGCGGCTTCCAAGCTGCGGGGCGCTCAAGAGAAAATGGAAGACTTCAGACCGTACGCGGCAAAATTTGCGGAGGTACTCGGGAGTCTGGCCGAAAGGGCAGGGGCAGGATCGGGCGGAAACCCCCTCCTTGTAGAGCGCGAAGAGGTGAAGACGGTTGACATAATACTGATGACCTCTGATCGCGGGCTGTGCGGGCGCTTTAACAATAACTTGGTCACCCAGGCCAATACGATTGCTCAGGAGAAGAGCGCTGAGGGGAAACAGGTTCGCTTCATAGCGGCAGGGAAAAAAGGGCGAGATTTTGCCCGGAAAAAAGGGCTAACCATAAACAGCGAACACATCGGCGTGGTTGGCGGGCGTTTTGGCTTCAACATAGCCTCGACAATCGGCGCTGCCGCGATCGATGATTTCCTGAGCGAGACGACCGACGAGGTGTATGTTGTTTCCTCCGAGTTTATCTCCGTGGCCAGGCAGGTTGCGAACATAAAAAAGCTTCTTCCGATTCCCGCAATGGAGTCTGAGGAGGAAGAGGAAGTAGAGAGCCCGGCAACGGGGGGGTATCTTCCGGAACATATCTGTGAACCATCGGCGGCAGAGCTTATGGAAGAGCTGCTCCCGAGGAATGTTTCCATACAGATTTATAGCGCTTTGCTGGAGACATCCGCAAGCGAGCATGCTGCCCGGATGATGGCTATGGATAACGCTACAACAGCCTGTAACGATATAGTCGACAGTCTCACGCTTGTTTACAATAAAGCACGCCAGGCCGCGGTAACAGCCGAGTTGATGGATATCGTAGGCGGGGCCGAGGGGCTCAAGGGATAAAGTAACTCAGTTTACAGAATATAGGAGGAGGTCTTTTGATGGGAACTACAGAGAATATAGGCAAAATTATACAGATAGTTGGGCCGTGTGTGGATGTGGAATTTGATCCGGACAAGCTTCCGAGTCTCTTAACAGCCCTCACAATCAGCAATCCCACTATCAGCGATGAGCCGGATAATCTGGTGGTTGAAGTAGCTCTGCATTTGGGGGATAATGTTGTTCGGACCATTGCTATGGATACGACGGACGGTCTGGTTCGAGGAGTGCCGGTGAAGGACACGGGCAATCCGATCATGATGCCGGTTGGAAAGGCGGCCCTGGGCCGGGTATTGAATGTTGTGGGTAAGCCCGTTGATGGACTTGGCCCTGTCAGTCAGGATAAGAAACTCCCGATTCACAGGTCGGCCCCTGCTTTTACCGAACAGGATACCTCGGTTAACGTACTTGAGACAGGGATAAAGGTTATAGATCTGCTGGTTCCCTTTCCCCGAGGCGGCAAAATGGGGATGTTCGGCGGCGCCGGCGTGGGCAAGACCGTTATCATGATGGAGATGGTTCACAACATAGCCATGGAGCACGGCGGTATCTCGGTGTTTGCGGGCGTGGGAGAGAGAACCCGCGAGGGAAACGACCTTTATCATGAGATGAAGGACTCGGGCGTTCTTCCCAAGGCGGCATTAGTATACGGCCAGATGACCGAGCCTCCTGGAGCTCGTGCCCGTGTTGCGCTTTCAGGTCTCACAGAAGCAGAGTACTTCAGGGATGAAGAAGGACAGGACGTGTTGATTTTTATCGACAACATCTTCCGGTTCACCCAGGCGGGTTCAGAGGTTTCCGCGCTTCTTGGGCGCATGCCTTCTGCTGTGGGATATCAGCCGACATTGGCGGTTGACCTTGGTGAACTTCAGGAACGGATTACGTCAACCAAAAAGGGATCGATCACCGCGGTGCAGTGCGTGTACGTACCGGCTGACGATTTGACCGACCCTGCTCCGGCAACGACATTTGCTCACCTTGACGGTACCGTGGTTCTTTCGCGGCAGATCGTTGAGCTTGGAATATATCCTGCGGTTGACCCGCTCGATTCCACGTCAAGGATCCTTGACCCCAACGCTATCGGCGAGGAGCATTACAAGGTAGCGCGTGAGGTACAGCAGATTCTTCAGAAGTATAAAGAGCTCCAGGACATTATCGCTATCCTTGGTATGGATGAGCTCTCAGACGAAGACAAGCTTACGGTGGGACGCGCTCGTAGAATACAGCGATTTTTGTCCCAGCCGTTCCATGTTGCAGCCGTGTTTACCGGTGTCGATGGCGCTTACGTGAAAGTGGCAGACACGGTTAAGGGCTTCAAGGAGATCGTCGAGGGTAAACATGACGATGTCCCGGAACAGGCCTTCTATATGGTAGGCACGATTGAAGGGGTCCTGGCTAAGGCGGAAAAGATGGCTGCCGC
>JAUWMN010000114.1 GCA_030613165.1 Desulfobacterales bacterium | reverse complement strand
TAGGGAGAGACTACCTTACTGGCGCCCGCGCGCAGAAGTTTCCTACCTGAGCCTACATCACCTGATCTTGCCATAATAAACAGGTTAGGATTAATACCTCGCGCGCTTAAGGTAACGTAAACATTATCCATATCAGCGCCCAGGGAGGAAATAAGGGCCTTGGCCCGCTCAATGCCGGCCGCTATCAGGGTATCTTCATCAGTTGCCTCACCTGTAACATAGAGGAGGCCTCTTTTATGTAATCGTTCGGTCTTCTCCAGGTCCTTATCTATGACGACCAGTTTAAAGGGCTTTGAGGCAAGCATTTCACATATGGTTTGACCAACCCGTCCATACCCGCAAATAATATAATGACCCTTTAGGCCTTTAATCTTCTTTTCCAACTTGCGCCTCCCGAAAACTTCTCTGATTCGACCTTCTACCACAAACTGTGTGACTGCGCCAATGATGTAAAGGATAGCACCTACCCCTACCAAAATTAATAGTACGGTAAATATCTTGCCCGCGTCTCCAAGCTCGTGTACCTCAGCAAATCCTACTGTTGTAAGGGTAATAACCGTCATATAAAAGGCATCGACAAAACGCCACCCCTCTATAACCATGTATCCCAAGGTACCAAAAAAGAGTATAACGACAGCGATTAATACGCCAAGTATAAGTTTTTTTATCCCAGACATTCACTACTTCCTGATAATCACAAGCCCGCAAAAGGTTAACCGGTTTATCGCAAAACAATAAAGCAAATTAAACACTTTTGACAAAATCATTATTGTTAAATAAATATGTTGAATTTTCTTAAAATTCAAGAGGCATTTGTCGGTATAAATCCGGACCGGAGGAATACATAATGTATTTCGAGGATAGTGCTGACGCTTCACTACGTGCAAAATTTGATGGTTTCGTAAAAGGTCCCTGATGCGCCTGTTTTGGTCTTATCATCTATCATTGGGCATTTACCCCCGCCACGGCGGGGACAGATGACAAATGTGAAATGATTAATGATCAATGAGAGAGACGTTAGCCCGCTGCAGACCCTTCAACTTCCACGCTAAACTCTCCCAACTCACCAGGAAGACTTTCAAATACCACCATAAAGGGGACCATTTTGGCCGGAGAGATCTTGACGTTTGATTGGTTCATACCGGATTGTAGTAATAATTTTTTATTTATCTCTGTAACAGGAAGGTCTTCCAACTCAGTCTTTGTAAGTATATTTCCGCAATAAACGCTCTTTGTCTTAACCATCTTGCCGGACTTATCATGAAGGAACCCTTTTACCCTGATAAAGCTTCGATCCTTTGAATAATCGTTTCTTACATGCCCCTTGATGATAAATAGAGGGCCTGCCTCCTTGCTGTCTTCAAAGTCGCCTTTAACATTCAAAAGAGCGATTTTTAGATTGCCGGCATCTTCCTGTGCTGATTTTTCCCCACCAATCATGATATTTAAGTAAGGAATCGTGAATCCGGATTTAAGAGGTCCCAAGAAGGTAATCGCGGCATATATTCCACCTCCAATAGAGACTGCAATCAATAAAATAAGGAGCGCGAGGCTCGGCCTCTTTTTTTTCTGAGACACAACCGGAGTAAACTCTTCTTCAAAAAATTCTGTTTCTTCTTCCTCGGGTTGCTCAGATTCTTCGTCAAAAGGTATTTCCTCCATCTCTTTCATCTCTGAAGAAGCGATTTCCTCTTCTTCCCACTGAGAAGCTGATTCAACATCATCTGTACTTATTTCCTCATCAGATATATCCTCTAAAGTAAAATCTTCCTCCTCACTTACAAGGGAAGAGATTTCTTCGTCCTCTTTATCAGGCGCCAATTCCTGATCTTCCACATCAGTGACCATAACAACATCATCCGAAGCTTCAAGGCCCATTGCTTCGTCAACCGTTATTTCTTCTGCTTTTTCCTCTGAAATTTCAATGCCTTCTTCTTCCGATATTAAATTAAGAGACTCTTCCGTAGCTTCGGGCTCTTCGGGAGAAATATCCTCTGGGAGAATTTCTGTCTTCTCCATCTCCTCTTCCGCCGGAATCGCCTCGGAAACAGTGGCCTCTCCATCCTCCACTGTAAGGTCTTCCAACTCGAGATCTAAAGACTCTTCCGGCATCTCCTCGCCTTCAGAAACAGCAACTTCTTCAGGAGAAACTTGCTCCTCTTCAAGCCCTTCTACTCCTAAATCAACCGACTCTTCCTCGGGAATCGCCTCGGAAACAGTGGCCTCTTCAGCAGGAATTTCCTCTTCACCCCCCACGCCAAGGCTCTCTAAATCAAAATCCAAAGATTCTTCAGATAGATCCTCGCCTTCAGAAACAGCGGTCTCTTCGGCAGCGACTCCTTCCCCTTCTCCTGGTCCGAGTTCGATATCTCCCAGGTCAAAGTCTAAAGATTCTTCAGAAGGCGCCTCTTCCTCTGTCCCTTGGTCTTCAAGAAAATCGAAATCGAGATTCTCCTCATCTCCGCCGACGTCAGGGGACGACTCTTGTTCTTCTGATACAACATCCTCTTGCGGTTCTTCAGGTTCAGTCAAAGATTCAGGTAAGGGCTGATCTTCTACCGGGGGAATAAGTTCCGGTTCAACAGGTTCTACAGACGGCCTAAAGACCTTAAATATATGCTCGCACTTTGAACACCGTACCTTTGAACCTGTCGCTTTGACTCGCTCATCATCCAATTTAAACTTAGATTGGCACTCTTCGCAGGTTACAATCATGATGTTTCCCCACTCTTACAGTTTTAAATTGTTAATATCGGGCAATCCCCGATAGTCCTCATTACAATCGAGTCCGTATCCTACAAGGAATCCGCTTTCAATGGTGAATCCCGTATAATCCACCGCGACCTCTTTCTCTCTTCGTTCAATTTTATCGATCAGGGCACACACCTTTACAGAAAGAGGATTAAATGTTTGTAAGTGTTCCACCAAAAAGGCCAGCGTAAGCCCCGAGTCTATAATATCTTCGACTATCAAAACATCTTTCTCTTTGATATCAAGTTCAATGTCTTTGGTAAGCCGTACTTTGCCTGACGATTTAGTGTCGGCTCCATAACTGGCCAAACGCACAAAGTCAATTTGAGCTGGAACAGACATATGACGAACAATATCCGCCAAAAAAATAAAAGCACCTTTTAATACGCCAATAACAACGAGGCTTTTCCCCGCGTAATCCGCTGAGATTTCATGTGCCAAAGATTTAACTCTTTCCTGAATATCTGTCTGGCTTAAAACCGGAACAAGTTCTGACATAAGATCCCTTTTCAAAAGATTTATTAGGCTGTTTAAAAAATATCTTTCAGAAACGGTCGGGAATGTCAAGAACAAAGGATTCCAGCCAATCTCAGCAATTCAAAGGTTTTTTCGGAAACCTCGACCTCTTTAAAAAAACTTATCGGTTTTGGGTATTATATCTTTAATGCGTAATAAGATTATGTTGCAACAGCCACCAAAATCCTTGATTAATGATATATGGTATTGTAATATTTAATAGATATATATGTAATAGTGAAACTTTCCTATAAAAATCTCTAATATCTTAATTGAGCGTAAGCGCTCAATGTCTGTGGTCAGTGGTCCTTTGTCCGTTGCAAAAAAAGGCGAGCGTATCTTTGTGAAAAATACAAATTCAGAAAAATCAAACCCGACTCGTAAGGGGCAACTTGTTTCAATACGCGGTTCTGTAGTGGAAGCAGCCTTTGAGTATCCCCTGCCGAAGATTAATGACGTACTTTCTATTTCAGAAGCCGGCAGCCGGCGGGTATTCGTAGAGGTTCAACAACACGTAGACGAATCTACCGTAAGGGGGATCGCCATGTCTTCCACTGCGGGTTTGATGCGTGGTATGGAAGTTGAAGATACCGGAGCCCCTATTAGAGTACCGGTCGGGGAAAAAAACCTCGGTAGTATATTTAATGTGTTGGGAGAACCTATCGTCAACATTGGACCTGTAGAAAGCTCAGAATATTGGCAGATACACCGCTCCCCTCCTTCCATCGAGACACAGGTCGTCGCGAGTGAAATGTTCGAAACCGGCATTAAGATCGTGGACCTCCTTGCCCCTCTTCCCAGGGGAGGCAAAGCAGGGATGTTTGGCGGCGCTGGTGTGGGGAAGACCGTCATCATCATGGAATTTATTCATAATGCTGTTGAAAAACACAGGGGGATTTCACTCTTTGCCGGAATCGGTGAGCGATCAAGAGAGGGTAATGAACTGTGGCATGAAATGGACAAAGCAGGGATACTGAACAAGACCATACTGGTTTTCGGGCAGATGAACGAAGCGCCGGGAGCGAGATTCCGTTTAGGACTCACAGCCCTGACAATGGCAGAATATTTCCGTGATATAAAAGGTAAGGATGTGCTTCTGCTGATCGACAATATCTTTCGGTTTGTACAAGCGGGGAGCGAGGTGTCAGGATTGATGGGGCGTATGCCGTCGCGGGTGGGATACCAACCGACACTTGCTACGGAGCTGGCGGAACTCGAGGAACGGATCACATCAACACTTAAAGGTTCGATCACCTCTATTCAGGCGGTTTATGTACCTGCTGATGATTTCACTGACCCTGCGCCGGCCCACACATTCGCGCACCTTGACGCATCGATAGTGCTGTCAAGGCAGACCGCGGCTGAAGGTCTTTACCCCGCTGTAGACCCCCTCAACTCCAACTCCAACCTGCTCGATCCTTACCAGGTTGGAGAGCGTCACTACAACATAGCTCAACAAGCGAAACAAACAATAGCGCGTTATAGAGAACTTCAGGATATAATCGCTATGCTCGGGATTGAAGAGCTCTCGCCGGAAGAGCGCCGCACTGTGGGAAGGGCGCGGCGACTTCTCCGCTTTTTGACACAACCATTTTTTGTAACCGAGGCATTTACCGGACGACCAGGACAGTATGTGCCCCTAAAAGAGACATTAAAGGGCGCGGAAGAGATACTGTCCGGCAAATGGGATGAAAGACCGGAAATGGATTTTTATCTGATAGGGAGGATTGAGGATTGAGGATTGAGGACAGAGGACAGAAGACAGAGAACAGAGAATAGAGGGTAGACGAACATCTGACAAATGATAAATGATAAATGATAAATGATAAACACACCGTTCCCCATAAAGATATTTACCCCTGCCCAAACTATTCTGGATGAAGAGATTCTTTCTCTCATAGCAGAAGACCGGAGCGGATATTTTGGAATTGAAGCAGGGCATATCAACTTCTTGACGGTTCTTACGCCAACCATCTTAAAGTACACAAACAGGGATGGAAGAGAACAATATGTTGCAATTAACGGTGGAATACTTAAGGTCGAAAACAGCTCTGTTACTATTGCTGCAAGAGAAGCAGTAGCCGGAGAAGATATGGCCCGTTTGGAAGAGATATTGTCCCTGGAAATGGCAAAAGAGGAGTCGGATGAAAGGATGACACGCGTCTCTTTAGAACGTATAGGGATAATGATGATGCGTAACTTCCTCTCTTTCGAGCGTGTAGGAAGGCCCGGACCTCCTGCAGGAGCGTAGTCAGGTGTCAAATAAGGATAAAAAGAAAAACTTTCTCGATACCATAAGTCGTAAACGTAAGATGCACGAACTCAGTGAAAAAGAGAGTGAACCGAGTTTCTGGTCAGGGATTGCGAGGCTCGGAATTGTTGGATGGATGGTGGTCCTTCCTACGCTATTAGGAGCTTTTTCAGGGCGGTTTCTGGATAAAAAATTTGACCAGGGTATCTTCTGGACGCTCACGTTCATAATGGTAGGTCTCGCCGTTGGTTGTTACAACGCATGGCGATGTATGAAATGAACTATCTCCTTCTTTTTATAGCCGGAATTGCGATCGGGTTGGTCTTCTTTAGCGCTTTAAGGTGGCAGGTCGGGCTGTTACTTAAGAAGAAAACCATGCTGCGGTTTTCACTGATGACCCTTGCGCGATTTGGTTTTCTAACAGGCTCTATTTATCTGCTGCTGAAGTACGGGGGTTGGCAAGGAGGGATTCTCGCGCTCGCTGGTATTATTACAGCCCGTTTCTTCATGGTTCAAAAAATTAAAAGCGCAATGCAATGAGTTATAGACTTGGGAGTAACTTTTATCTCACCGCAAAGACGCAAAGAGAGCAAAGGAAAATCTAATATGATAAAAAAACAAGTAAA
>JAUWMN010000242.1 GCA_030613165.1 Desulfobacterales bacterium | reverse complement strand
GTATCTGACAATCCGCCTGTATCACGCACAACAGGCACAGTGCCATATCTCAGGGCATACATCTGTGTCAAACCGCACGGTTCATATCGCGAGGGCATCAGGAAGATATCCGCCCCTGCCATTATCTTGTGGGCGAGCTGGTTATTATAACCGATAATAATTCCGGCCTTCCCGCTGTATTCCCTTCTGACAGCGCCAAACATTTGGTTATATTTGCGTTCTCCCTCCCCCAGCAGAACAAACCCCACATCCATCCGCATAAGTTCGTTTATGATTTCTCCTAAAAGATCGCATCCTTTCTGTTCGGTCAACCGGCTTATTACGGCAATAATAGGTTTCTTGATATATGAAGGATCCATATGCAATGCATTGACCAGATCTTTCTTGCACGCTTTTTTCCCTGAAAGATGAGATACATCGTACTTTTTTGCAATAAAAGGATCAACAGCCGGATCCCACACAGAATATTTTACACCGTTTAAGATACCATAAAGATCAGCGCGGCGATTTCGGAGAATGTCGTCAAGACCGAAACCGAATTCAGACGTTTGGATTTCCCGGCTGTAGCGTTTGCTTACGGTGGTAATTGCATCGGCAAAGATAATCCCACCTTTCAAGAAATTGATATTGCCCCAGAATTCGATCCCTTCCGGAGTATACAACTCATTCGGAAGACCGGTCACGGGATACTCATCAGGAGGGTAAATCCCCTGATATGCCAGGTTATGTATAGTCAGGACAGAAGCAGTCCTTTTAAGTAGTGGTTCGTTCTTATAAAGTGTCTTAAGATAAACAGGCGCCAATGCGGTGTGCCAGTCATTGCAGTGAATGATGTCGGGAATAAATCCGGATTTGAGACAAAATTCCAACGCGCCTTTGACAAGATAGACAAACCGTTCCACATTATCAAAGTAATCGCCATTGTGTGTTCCATAAAGGTGGTTGCGATCATAAAATTCTTCTTTGTTGAAAAGATAGACCGGGACTTTTTTATTCAGATATGTACAATAGACATCGTCAGTAAGGCGCAATCTTCCTACCTGGACGGCAATTCCCTTCATAAACAGCTCGATGTCAAAATTGCCCTCTTTGATGTGCCGATAGAAAGGGGTCGCGATCCTGATATCACAGCCGAGTTCATGAAGGGCTATCGGTAAAGACCCCGCCACATCAGCCAGCCCTCCTGTCTTTGCAAGAGGGTCCACTTCAGATGCCAAAAAAAGTATCTTCAATGGAGCTACCATACCTCCTCCGTTCTCAAAATCTCTTAGCGGCCAACACTTAACAATTATTAATACCTAAGTTGAGCAATTTAGGTATTAATATCATGCTACTACAAAAATTGTCAAAAACAAAATGAAAAAGCGCCCCATTTTTTTCTGCTTGATCATATAGTGTCTAACGTGGTAATCTAATTAGGATTTCTAAAATCAATCGAAAGTAGCCAGTTGATAAAAAACCCCAAGCCTATTATTCCTTGACGTTTGATAAAATTATGTCTTATTATGCTATTAAGGATAATGATTTTGTAAAAAGTCTTGAGTTTGATAAGGGATGGCTCAGCTATATTCGTGGTCGGTTTTGCTCTGAAGGATCGTTTCCTTTGATAGAGTGGCGACCTGATGTTTGGGACCATAATAGAAAATTTTTAAAAGGAGGTCAGTGCTTTGGTAAACGGAACGGTAAAATGGTTTAGCGATAAAAAAGGGTTTGGTTTTATTGAGCAAGAAGATGGTGGAGACGTATTTGTTCATCACACTTCTATCAACATGTCTGGCTTCAAAAGTCTCTCTGAAGGCGAGCAGGTGAGCTTTGACGTGGAAGAAAGCGACAGGGGGCCGGTGGCCAAGAATGTCACCAAGGCTTAGTTTACTGCAACAAATTCATAAAGGGCATTTCGTCTTATCTCGACGAGATGTTCTTTTTTTCCTGTATGACGATGTGCCCCACAAAAGTCAGATGGTTCTTAAATCTTGCCATTCTTCTGGTACTTGCCACTCCACTTTTTGTACGAGCAGATACCTTTACGGTAGCCCACGTATGTGACGGTGATACCATCATCCTTTCCAATCAACAGCACGTGCGCTATATCGGGATCAACGCACCGGAGATCGCTCACGACATGAAACCTGCTGAATATTTTGGGCATGAGGCAAGGGAATGCAATAAACGGCTTGTCTTAGGGAAAAGGATAAGGCTTGAATTTGATCGAGAACGGCAAGATCGACATGGAAGGACCCTTGCCTACGTCTACCTTGAGAACGGGACTTTTGTAAACGCAAAGCTCATCACGGAAGGCTGTGCGCATGTGCTGTATGTGCCTCCGAATGTAAAACATTACGAGAGGTTTCTCACCTTACAACGGAAAGCGATTGAGACACGGAAAGGTATGTGGCCACACCTCCTCGCAACTTCCCAAGGACCATATATAGGAAACACGCGGTCTAAAAAATTTCATCGCCCCACCTGTCCATTCGGAAACCAAACTTCCCCCAAAAATGTGACACAGATCAAAACCAAAAAAGAGGCGTTTATGAACGGATACAGCCCATGCAGACGGTGTCTTCCCTGATCATCTGTCATCTGTCATCTGTCATCTGTCATCTGTCATCTGTCATCTGTCATTAAAAACGGAACTATACCTTTTAACAATGATCAATGTTAAATGTACAATGATAAATGCCCAATTATAATGACCAGTGACGGGGCTAAGAAATCGCTTCAACAGCAACGGCGCACACCTTCAATTCCGGTATACGCGCGACAGGATCAAGTGCATCGTTGGTTAAAAGGTTGGCTGCTGCTTCACCAAAATGAAATGGGACAAAGATGAGCCCCTCAGGGCTTCTGCGCGTAATACGAACCCGGGAAATAATCTCGCCCCGGCGTGAGATAATCTTGACCATACTTCCGTCCGCGATTCCCTTCTTTTCCGCATCCAAAGGATTTATCTCCGTGATCACTTCAGAAACAAGCGTGTTGAGTCCTCCCACCTTGCGAGTCATAGTGCCACTATTGTAATGGTAGAGGACCCTGCCGGTCGAAAGAAGGAAGGGATATTCTTCATTCGGAAGTTCATCAGGAAGGATAAATTCCACAGAATGGAATAACCCCTTTCCACGGGTAAATTGATTTTTATGCAAATAAGGGGTACCTGGATGTTCCCAGGTCGGACACGGCCACTGCAAACCCCCTTTTTTGAGACGTTCGTAGTGAATCCCTCCGTAAATGGGGGCAAGCCGGGCGATCTCCTCCATAATCTCTTCAGATTCCTGATACTTCATGGGAGAGCCCATCTTTTCAGAGAGATTACAAATAATCTTCCAATCCGGCCTGGAATCCCCTATGGGCTTCATAGCCTGTCTCACCCGCTGGACTCGCCTTTCCGTGTTAGTGAAAGGGCCGTCTTTTTCGGCAAAACTGGCGGCAGGGAGTACCACGTGGGCGAGTTGAGCGGTCTCTGTCATGAA
>JAUWMN010000056.1 GCA_030613165.1 Desulfobacterales bacterium | reverse complement strand
GGCGATTGGCTTTCCGTGACCGGGCCCGGCAGAGTGTATAACGCCGTAAAAGAACGAAATCAGGATCAAGGTAAGAAACGTCTTTGGGGAGCCTGAAGTTTTGACTTCACGAATCAAAGAGGATAACTCTTTGTTGAGTTTGTGCTGCCACTGGGAGATCTTGCTATAAATTTCGGACAAATACGAGGGGTGTGCAGCCGGTTTTTTTGCTGTTTCTTTTGAAACAAAGGGATTATCCCCCGCTCCGCTCCAAGCCGGAATTAGCACTATATATAGTAATAAAACAAGGGTAAAAATCTTAGCCATTCTTCTTTCGGAACCTCAATGTGACCTGTTTGACATACCTGCAAAAAAAATCAGGATGCTCTTTGTCGTGAGATATCTCATACTGAAAATCGAACATAGTGCCGTTTTCAAATTGAACAGGTTTATCCTGGATGAAAGAAAAGTAGGAATAGTTCTCCTTATCGCAAAAGAGTATTCTTACGTCCTTGAAAGTGGAAATGCCGGTAACATGGCATGGAACAAAGAAATCGTAAATAACGCTATTTGCCTGGATGCTCGATGAAAAATATCGAATATATTGTACCTTAAAATCCTGCCCGCTTATCTTTATAAGGGTGAAATAATCGAAGTTTTTCAGGTTGGTAAAAGCCCCTTGTTCCAGCTTCTTGACTTCCGAAGATTCGAACGTGCCGTTTCCGTTCTCGTCGAAATCATGGATGATTACACTGCTGAACATTTCATCAAAAACCCATCGAACCTTAAATCCGGCCAAGCCTTTTTCATCAAAGACGACTGTAAGGGAGCTCTCAATGAAAACGTGTGGATGGGCCGATACACTCGCGGAAAAAAGGGAGAGGAAAAGTGGGATGGAAATAAGCGGCCCATATTTCATGAATGTTTTAAAACACAATTCCAGGGGTTTTTCAATTCAAAACCTTACGGCTCTTTGCAAGAATCCGAAGAAGGAAAATGTTACAAAACTCGATTATTTTGCTGGGAAATCATACGGACACGCTTTGCGGACATCGGAAAGGAGCGCATCAAGCTCTTCCTTTACGATTTCGGTAGGTCTGTAGGACAATGCTGTATTGATGCTCTCTTCGGCCTCGCCCTTTAAGCCTGCGGCACAGTATGCCTTTGCCATATGAATATAGGTCCTTATCAGGGTCTTATGGTCTCCTTTCGGAGTGGTAATAATGGACGAGCGGAACGCCTCTATGGCCTCATGGATTTTACCTCTTGCTGTTAACACTTCTCCCAATGTATCCCAATAGAGGTATCGGTTTAAAGGATCTGCCTCTATGGCCTCACGGCAGAGCTGTTCAGCTTTTGTTGTTTTTTCCCCGATCTTATAATAGACCCACGCCAGGTTGTTCCATAGCTCAGGGACCACCTCTGTCTCTCTTTTAACCGCATCCTCATAAACAGAAACGGCTTTTGGGTATTGTCCCTGCCGGGCGTATGCGTTACCCAGATTGACCTTGCTGACCAGAAGAGAAGGGTTTTTCTTAAGGGCTTTTTGGTATTCCTTGATGGCAAGGTCGTATTTTCCTTCTGTCTCGTAAGCAACACCAAGATCGTTGTGCTCTTCAGGAGTCAGCGGATCATCCAGCACGATAATCTCAGGAATACTGCAACAACCCCCTGCCTGGAAAAGTGCCCATAAAAGGCAAAATACCGCAAAGAGGGAACTTGTCAGGAATCGGTGTGGGAATGCCATATCTTACAATACCCTCATCGCGCCTGCGTCTCTTCAGGCGAGATTGTCAACGCCAAGTTATTCATTTTTTGCCATTTTTTCAAAAAACACCCTGTGCGGAAGACCTTGTTTATGTCCTTTCGTGTATGACAAACAATCGTGTCTTGGGACCGATCTATCCCAACAACAACCATGTAGTGTAATACCTGATAGGGCCCGATACCTTCGTCCACCAAAACAATAGTCGGATATCCTTTCTGGATCTTCTTTTCCAGCTCCTCCAAGGAGAGCGAGGCAGACAATGCCGCAAACCCGGGAAGTTCATTGACGTAGTTCTCTAAGTCAGGAAGAAGGGAAGCATTGAGGCTTGGGGTAAATGTCTTTTCCGCCACTTCTTGTTGGCTAACCGGCACGCCGTAAAAGGAAAGTACCATGGTTACAGCGGCCGGGCCGCAAAAGTTGCCTTTCTGTTCGACAAAAGGGACTTGCAATAATAAGGAAGGCGGAGAAGAGTCCCAACGAACAAAATCGGCAAAAAAGCAACCGTTAAAAGTGCAAAAAAAGGCCAGACCCAAAATCGCGTTTATAGTCCGGCTCGAATAGGTCGTCAATCGAATCATCCGGTTCGGATCACTATTTTGAACGTATTATGATCTCTTTGTCCATTACTTTGATAATCAGTACAACCAGCAAAGCAATAACAAGAAGCGCGATGATTGCTTCCAGAACGCCGCCTCCCATTGCTACCCGGTCCGACATCTGTGCCAACAGATGAACTTGGTCGGGACTCATTTGGACGAGCTTTTCCTCTACCTCATCGGGCTGCATGCCAAATGCAATCAGTTTTTCCCGCACCTCTTTTCTTTCAAGGAGATTTTTTACCTTTGCCAGGTCTTCAGATGAATGAAAATCGACACCCGGTGTCAGGGTCTTGGATGGAGACAATGCGGCATCAGCTACGCCATTAAGATAAAAAAACCAGGTAAACCAGATCGCAACAGCCAGCGCCAAGGGCGGACATACCATTTTTCGCAACATGTTTAAGTCCTTTCTTTGTTTGGAACGTATTCAGGGCCTAAATTACAATGACGATTAACCCAAAAATGTCGATGAATGTCAAGGACAAAGGCGGACAACTGACGACGGACATTTGACAAATTGAGTGTTAGTTAAATTAAGATTAAAGATACGTTCGTAACTATACGAAGAGTTAGTTAATACTTAATAAGGAGGACAAGGTCGGCATGTTAGATCCAATGTTCGAAAAGGTCAAAAAAGAAGCCAAAAAGAAAAAGATAGAACTTATTACCACCACCGGAGAGCATATCATAGGGGAGGTAACCATCAAGGGAAATCGCAGGCTCTCAGACGAAATGAATGATGGAGTTCAAATGTTTATCAATCTTACCAATGCCACCATCGTAAAAAATGGAGTTGCGCGGCAGTTGAAGCATGTGGGCTTTAACAAGAGCAGCATCCAGTCATTTTATGAAACAGAATAGGAGGCTGTCCGAGAATTATGTCCGTAACGAACAAGAGTGCGAACGAGACAAAATTTTCGCAGATTTGAGGAGAATAGCCGGCCTATTTGACGAAAACTTGCGGAGATTTGGGCCGTTTCTCACTCTTTTGCAGTAGGATCAGAATTCTCGGACAGCCTCCTATAACGGTTATTTAACCAGCCCTTCCCAGACCTTATCAATCGTACCGGGGTTCGCCGATATCCAATAGATACTTGTCTTGACCCTGAAAATATAATGCTGCTGCCCCATCCCCATAAATGAATATATCTTCACCCCACTCCGATCTATCTCTGCATAATTACTGAAAGGCGTTTTTATGCTGTCTCTCATCTTGCGTACCATACCAGCGGTCTGTTGTATGGCATCATTCTCACTTGCCGACTCAGAAAGCCATATCGTTGCTTTTTCTTTTTCTCCCTGGTAGCAGGCGATCATCCCACTTACCACATCGATCTCTTGTCCATGGAGCTTGTTTATGGCAAGTAAGGCGTCCTCACCGGTAATCAATCGAACAAGCTTCAGTCCTCCGATCTCTTCTTTGAAAACAGGAGAAGAAGGCTGATTGCAACCCAAGAGAAGAGAAGCAAGAAGAATTAAAAACGTAGTTCTTTTAACAAAATATGACATAACCAATCCATCCTTTTTACGAAACCATCAAACTTTCCTGTACTATCCGTTTAATCCTATTAATATTAATCAAGGACACCTCAACAAAATCGGAAAAATCTATAAATTCATCTTCCAGTTTGTCTATAAAAAAATCGAGGCCCTCCATATCGGTCAAATCCATCAATCTCGGCGGGGAACGAAAGGCTGTCAATGCTACGCAGAGACATTCTTTGTGATCGGGCCGTGACGTAGGAGGCTCGGACAAGATAGGCTGAATTTTAGGCCACACCTTTTTTAGATATTCTATGGAAAAATTGTATTGATCCAGTTGCTTAAGAACGCCAACTTCTATAAGATTACTCTTGGAAAGGCGTTTGCGAGATTTCGGATTCGTATCGACTGTTATAAAACCGTCTGAAATCCATTGTTGAATCTTCCGGCGTGAAACACCAAAAAGATCCATAGCATTCGCAATAGCATAACCTTTTTCCATACCTCATTACGTAAAACATATCTTTAAAATGTGTCAAGACAGAATATTATTCAGGCCACAGTCTTCCGATGTATGATGTTGCTTTAAATGTTTCCTGGGCTATTGACAATACATCATCTCGCGTAACTTTTGGAATCTCCCGATTGAACCTATTGTACATATTCTCGGATTCCTCTTTTAAGTATCCCGACGCAACGATCTGGTTCATCCCAACCGGGGACTCTGCAAGCATCCTTATCGAACTTAACATAGATGCTTTTGCCATGGTCAAACGATCTTCGGAAATCTTGGAGGAACACAACTTTTTGATTATCTCTTTTATAGTCCTTTCGATTACACCTATATCGTCCGGTTTTGAGCTCGTACCCATAGCCAATGTATTGAAGGCTTCAACATTTAAGACTGTGGCCCCGATCCCGTAAACCAATCCCATCTCTTCCCTTATACGTTCAAACAATAATGAGGAAGAATGTCCTCCCAAGACATAAGCCATCACCTTCTGTTTAATGTGATCTTTGTGCTCCCTGGGAAGCGCGGGATATCCCATGAAGAAATAGGTCGCGGTAATGCCGCTTTTGTAAAAGTTGTCTTCCCCGCCCATAAACGTTACATCAGGATAGACCACCTCCTCAGTCTCATGGCTTGAGAAAAAATATCGATTGACGGCATCGGCCACCTTCTGGTCGGAAATATCACCGGCAACGGCAATCTGAATATTTTCGCCCGAATAGTACCTATTGCGCCAGCTGATGATCTCGTCTCTTGTTATCCTCTCTATATTCTCTTTTAGACCCAATATCCTATGGTCAATATTATGTGACCAACACCTTCCCGACATCTTGTGGTGCAACAGACTTGCAGGTCGATCTTCTGATCTCCGAATCTCATCAAGTACGACGACCCTCTCTTTCTCAATCTCTTTTTCAGGAAATATCGGGTTTAAAAAAAGGTCTGACAGAAGTTCAAAAGCACGTTCAAATTCTTCCTTCAACGCGGTTATATGGTAAACGGTCTGATCAAACGAAGTCCACGCGTTGAGCTTGCCACCGATTCTCGCAGCATCTTTTTTTATATCCTTGGCCGCCCTTTTCATTGTCCCCTTAAACATGATATGCTCCAGAAAATGGGCAATGCCATATTCTTCAGGGGACTCGGAGCAGGATCCCACCTTGGTATCCACTCGAATATTGACCATTCCGCTTCGCATCCTATTGTGTAGCAGATTTAAGTTGTTAACCTTTAATACAGTAATGGTATGCTCCAAGTTCCAGCCTCTCCTTTTTTTTGTTGTTAGAGCCAGTTTCAAAATGTTCAATTTTGTTCGAGATCAAGGAAGGCGAAAATTTTAACCGCAGGAATACTTTGGGTATTTCGAGGATTAAAATTTGAGCCTGTTGACAAATCCCGTTCATCGGGGACGCAGATATCGGACAGAAGGGGACGTTTTGAAACTGGCTCGTTAATTAACACATCGGTATTAAGTCGCAAACTATTAAATAATAGAACTCATGAGGTTGTTTGAGACCTTTGAAAAACGTAACATTTTTTTGTCAGGCAAGGAAGGTGAAAATTTTAACCGGAGGAATACATTAGGTATTTCGAGGATTAAAATTTGAAGCCTGACGCCGCATCACGGGAAAATGGCAGTTTTGCAAAGGTCTCTGTTTGTGTAAGGATCTTTAACCGATCAGTTCAAGAATTGGAGAATCTTGCTGGGAGGATATTAAGTAGACTCTTTAAGAGTAATATTGTATTTCTTTGCCATGTGGTGGGGACCCAATGCCAATTTAGCCTTCCGTAAGCCCTCAACGCCTAAGTCTTCCATTCTATTAATATATTTACAATCAGCCCACGCCTGTTCGCAGAAGGTTTGACTCAAGAATTGGCCCAAACCCAAGTAACTGTGATCAGCCTTCTCGATATGAATCAAAGCCGTTCGATTGTTAACTTTTTCACCTACGGTGAAAGCGCAAATACGACCATCTATGCGAACGGCCAGACCTGTAAGGCGTAATGCATCAAAGTTCATCAGAATTTTCTTCGCTGTCTCGGCCTCTGCCTTCAAAAATACAATGACATCAGGCGGGGGATCAGAATGGATATCGAGTTTTTGTGATAAGCCCAACAATTTATTCTCAAGCCATTCATTGTTAAACTTAATACATTCTGAGATGTTTTGCTTATTCAAAAATTCGGTGGTGGAGTGGTTGGAGTACTTCTTTTTAAATCGTTTAATGTAATTTCTCTGACCGTGGTATCGCCTGCCGCGAAGAGTGATCATGTCTTCCGCCCCATAAATATAGTCCGAGACCACTAAATCCTCGTTGGTTGCATATCCATTTTGGCTGCCCAGGTAAGTATGTACAAATTCATCAGATGCCCGCCTCACAATTGGGCGTATACCGCGAGACAACATAAACTCAAAACATGCATCAAGCGCCTCCACGACATTGTTCTGTCCCAATGGCGGAAAAAAGAACTCCTTTTCCGGGGTTGTATTGTTGGCGCTAAAAATACAAATGGCGTCCTTAAATTGACTGATTTGGATATTATAAAATTCCTGCCATATGAAAAGATTTGTAAAGCATCGGTCGGAAATCTCCGGTTGCAGCTGCCAAAAATATGGGAGCAGTCTCTCTCGATCCTTTAAGTCCAATGGCTTGAATTCTGGGAAATCTGGTATACTTTCCTTATACATTGTGTATCTCTCTCCGAGTTGTAGTATTCTAAGCCTCTTTCTATTAAATTTGTCTCACTAAATTCATAGGGATAATATTTCTTTACAAATTCAAGAACTCCCGGGATCAGAGTATGGTCAACATACGAACAGGTATATAAATCTATGCTCACAAATCCCTTGTCAGTTAGAGTGTGCAGCTGAATCCCCGATTCGATAAGACCGACCCAGCCGGATAATCCACCCTTCCCTATCCACTCTGAGGGCGTGACATATATGTGAGGAAGACTTTGCTTATGCATACCAATGTGATCTGGAAGCTTATCCAGAAAATCATAGCCAAGGTTAAGGTCTTGACATTTGCTTGGCTCAACACCATAGATGTCTATAGTGAGCAAGTAGCCAAATACTTTATCGTGATCGTGCCCCATTTTTTATTCTCCTTTCTTTCCGTGTAATTAAAGCGGGCTGCCGAAACTCTGGGAAAGGGGAATTTCCTATAGAAGACTCCGGCAGCCCTACCCTAATCTCCAGTCCAGAGAATAAGGCCTGACGAAACAATGTCGCGTTATGCAAGGTCTCTAAGATATACTATGGAGGCGGCGAGTGGAGTCGAACCACTGCAAAAGGGTGTTGCAGACCCTCACCTTACCGCTTGGCTACGCCGCCCTTCATTGGACCCGTAGCATCTGCATTGACCATGCCAATGACTTATGATTTGAATCCGACACTTAGAGACCTTGCATAACGCGACATTATGAGCGCTGACGCTTCACTGCGTGCCCGTCAGGCAAGGAAGGTGAAAAAATTAACCGGAGGAATACATAGGGTATTTCGAGGATAGCGCTGACGCTTCACTGCGTGCCAAATTTTGAAGCCTGACACCGCATCACGGGGAAATGGCAGTTATGCAAAGGTCTCACTTAGGTGGGTAAGTCGCGTTGAAGTGAATATCGATTAAAAAATGGGCTAAGACTTTCTTGTTAATAGGAGAATTAAAGGCTTTTTACGAACGCATCAAGTTTGTTTTAAGGTTTTTAACAT
>JAUWMN010000273.1 GCA_030613165.1 Desulfobacterales bacterium | reverse complement strand
GCATGACCCAGGTTGCAAACCGCGATACCTGCAACAAAGTCTATGTATTCATTCCCCTCCGCGTCCCAGAGAGTGTATCCCTTACCGCGCACTAAAACTATTGGAATACGTGCATAAGTGTGTGCGATTACACGGTCTGATCTTTCCATTAAAGATGTCATTGTATCGTTCGTTGTCAGTTGTTTGTCGTCAGTTGTTGTTTTTTTCGCAATGGACTACGGACATTAGTTGTCGTTGCGAGTTACGAGTTTCAAACACGCAACTCGTAACCCGCAACATTATTTTGGTTTGTTTAAGCCTCTCAAACCCTGATCGCCAAAAACATTTTCTTCAAAACTATATCAGCTCACCAGCTAATTGACTATTTCCGTCCCGATCCCCTTATCAGTAAATATCTCGAGCAAGACAGCATGGGGTATACGTCCGTCAATGATATGTACCTTTTCCACGCCGTTTTCGATTGCCTCCCGGCTGCATTTTACCTTTGGAATCATTCCGTCTGAGACCACGTTATCCTTGAGCATCTTTGTGAGTCCTTTTAAATTAACCGACGAAACAACATTGCCTGAAGAATCTTTGATCCCTTCGACATCGGTCAAAAGAATTAACTTGATCGCCTTGAGCGCTGTGGCTATTTTACTGGCCACCCAATCCGCATTGATGTTGTATGTCTCTCCTGACTCTCCAACACCAACCGGCGCAATCACCGGAATAAAATCATCCCTCTTCAAGGTATTAATAATCTCCGGATTAATGGCCACTACTTCACCAACCATACCGATATCAATAATTTCCGGGGGCTTATTTTCCACAGACGTCCTGACCACGTGAAGCTTTTTGGCCAAAACCAAACCACCGTCTTTTCCGCTCAGGCCAACTGCCTTTCCACCCTGTCTATTGATCTGTGCTACTATTGATTTATTTACTTTTCCACCCAGGACCATCTCTACAACATCCATGGTCGGTTCATCCGTAACGCGCATCCCATCAACAAAGGAAGTGCCGATCCCCATTTGATCTAAAACAATCCCGATCTGTGGCCCTCCGCCGTGTACTACCACAGGATTTAACCCGATATATCTCATCAGGGTGACATCTCTGGCAAAGTCTTCCTTGAGTCGATCTTCAACCATGGCGTTGCCGCCATATTTTATGACAATCGTCTTGCCATAAAAACGACGGATATACGGAAGAGATTCTATCAGAACATCCGCTATGGAATAGTCTTTGTTCATCTAATTAGTACCCAGGTCTTCACAGATAGGCGCAGACACTATTGTTTAAAACACTATAGAGTGTTGCGGGTTAGAACCCATAAACACGTAACCCGCAACTCGTAACTTTATATTCATCATCCTGAAAATCCGCGTTTATCCGCGTCCAAATCATTATAAAATATACCTGCTGAGCTCCTCATCCTCTTTTATATCCTTAAGCATTTTATCTACGTAATCGGCATCAATGGCGATCTCTTTCCCTTTTTTAAGATCCGGCGCTTCAAAGAGAATGTCATCCAACAATCTTTCCACAACAGTATGGAGTCGCCGTGCTCCGATATTTTCCGTTCTCATGTTTACTTCCGCGGCAATATCTGCAATGGCCTCTATGGCTTCGACTTCAAAACTAAGAGGTACATCTTCCGTTGCAAGAAGCGCTTTGTACTGAGTAATCAGCGCATTCTTCGGTTCTGTCAATATTTTTATAAATTCTTCCTTGCCGAGTGAATTGAGTTCCACCCGAATCGGAAACCTTCCTTGCAGTTCCGGAATCATGTCAGAGGGTTTACTCATATGAAAAGCCCCTGATGCAATGAATAGTATATGATCTGTCTTGACCATCCCGTACTTTGTATTCACCGTGCATCCTTCCACTACCGGCAACAGATCTCTTTGCACTCCCTCCCTGGAGACATCCGGCCCATGTCCTCCTTGTCTTGCGCTCACCTTATCAATCTCATCCAAGAAAATGATCCCTGTCTGTTCCGTTCTCGTAACGGCTCTCTTGACTACCGCATCCATATCAATGAGACGCTGGGCTTCCTCCTGAGCTAAAAGCTCAAGGGCCTCCGGCACTTTTACCTTCCGCTGTTTTGTCTTTTTTGGAAACAGTCCTCCGAACATATCTTTTACGTTCACATCCATCTCCTCAAGCCCAACGCTTGAGAATATCTCCACCACGGGCGCGACACGATCCGCAACCTCCAGGTCCACATACCGGCCGTCCAGTTTGCCTTCTCGAAGAAGTGCGCGTAATTTTTCACGGGTAGAACTATCAGGAGTCTGCTCCTCTTTTTTTACGAGTTCGAGGGTCTTTTCAGGAGGTTCCACTTCTTCGATCGGTTCTTTTTCCTTTCGGGGCGGAAGCAGGATGTCCAACAATCGCTCTTCGGCAATCTTTTGGGCCTTTACCTTCACCCTTTCCTGTTCTTCCGCCTTGGTCATGTTGACCGCAAGTTCAGTAAGATCCCGAATCATCGACTCTACATCACGCCCCACATATCCCACCTCAGTAAATTTGGACGCCTCTATCTTAAGAAAAGGGGACTCGGCCAATTTCGCAAGGCGTCTTGCTATTTCCGTTTTCCCCACTCCGGTTGGTCCGATCATAATAATATTCTTCGGAGCGATTTCATCTCGCAGATCTTCAGGCACCTGCTGCCGACGCCAACGATTTCTCAACGCAATCGCCACAGATCTTTTGGCATCTTCCTGACCAATTATATACTTATCCAATTCGGAAACGATTTCCCGTGGTGTTAAATTGTGCATATGTTCAAACATTCCTCCAATAGGAGACTGTCCGAGAATTCTGATCCTACTACAAAAGCGTGAGAAACGGCCCAAATTTCCGCAAGTTTTCGTCAAATAGGCCTGCTATTCTCCTCAAATTTGCGA
>JAUWMN010000215.1 GCA_030613165.1 Desulfobacterales bacterium | reverse complement strand
TGGAATCATCCGATGGAGAAATCTTGCAAATCCCTGTTGAATTGGTACGGGAGCCTTCGTTTGTGCGTTACGAGGTAAACGTATTGATCGACAATGCCGGTCTTCGCGGCGCGCCTGTTGTCTACGAAACCAACCCGACTTACACAAACCTTTTTGGAAGCATTGAGCGAAAGGCCAGGTATGGAACGCTGTTTACCGATTTTACCCTGATCCGTACAGGGGCGCTCCATCGGGCAAACGGCGGATATTTGATATTGAGGGCCTCTGATGTTCTGAAACCGGACCTTTCATGGGAAGCGCTCAAACGGGCCATAAAAAATAGAGAGATCAAAATTGAAGATTTTGGAGAACTTCTCGGATTTGTTACCACAACGGCGCTAAAACCTATGCCGATCCCCTTGAACGTAAAAGTGGTTCTAGTAGGGACACCTTACCTATATCAGCTTCTATATTTTTATGATCCTGCTTTTTGTAAGATGTTTAAGGTAAAAGCCCATCTTGATGCGGCGCTCGACAATACCGCGAAAAACGTCACAAAATATGTTCGCTGTATTGGCGATATCTGCAAACGAGAAAGGCTGCGCCACATTGACAGGGCGGGTGTATCAAGGCTTTTAGAATACGCTATAGAGTTGGCAGGAGATCAGGAAAAACTGACACTCCGTATGGGCAAGTTGACAGGGATTATGAAAGAAGCGAATCAGTGGGCATCTGATACGAATGTCTCATTTATTAGAGGGAAAGATATAGAGAAAGCGATTCGAGAGAAAGACCAACGCTCAAATCTTTATGAGGATAAGGTCCGGGAGCTCATTGCAAAAGGGATATTGCGCGTAGAGACCGACGGTACGCGGGTGGGAGAGATTAATGGTCTTTTCATTGTCGATATTGGTGACTATGCGTTCGGCAAACCATCCCGGATCACAGCTAATGTCTCTCGTGGCAAAGACGGGGTTGTAAACATTGATCGCGAATCGGATCTGAGCGGGGATATTCATACCAAAGGGGTTATGATACTGACCGGATACCTAAAGGAAAATTTTGCTCAAACACGTCCACTTACCCTTTCGGCCACTCTGTGTTTTGAGCAGAGTTATGATACTGTGGAAGGCGACAGCGCATCGGCGGCCGAACTTTTCGCGCTCCTTTCGGCGATAGCCGATGTACCCGTCTTTCAGGGAATTGCCGTTACAGGCGCTGTCAGCCAAAAAGGTGAGATACTCCCGATCGGCGGGGTTAACCAAAAGGTGGAGGGATTTTACCATATATGCAAAGAAAGGGGACTAACCGGAAGCCAAGGAGTCATTATACCCAAACAGAACGTCAGGAATCTGATGCTGAGCGAGGAGATCGTCTCAACGGTAAAAAAAGGAGACTTTCACATATGGGCCATCGAAACGGTCTCGGAAGGGATCGAAATCCTCAGCGGGATAAAAGCCGGAAGGTTTCGCAAAGACAACACCTTTACCCCGGGATCATTCTTTGCAAAGGTACATAATCGATTGGGCAAATTGGCCAAAACAGTAAAGGGAGTCAAGGATTGATGGGAGGTCTATCTCCCACTCCATCTAAGTTTGGTCTTAAGGACTTCAAAGTAATTGTATTCACGGGTTTGAATAATATGCAGAGTATGGGGCGCTTTTTGGATCACGACTGTATCCTCTGATGTGATGTCTGACCCTACCTGACCGTCAAGGGTTAAAAACGATCCAAAGTCTCTATCGCCGACCTTTGCCTTGATCACCACATGGTCCGGTAAGATCAAAGGCCGATTGGTCAATGTAAACGGGCAGATCGGGGTAATCACGATGTTGCTCAGCGTGGGATATACACTCGGCCCCCCGGCAGAAAGAGAGTAAGCCGTGGAACCGGTTGGCGTTGCGATTATCAGACCGTCGGCTTTGAAGGTGGTCAGATATAAATCATCAATAGTGGTGCGGATATGGGCTATCCTCGCCAACATCCCTTTGTTGATCACCACGTCGTTGAGCAGGGTCTGCGCCATTACTTCGCGGCCATCGCGTATGACGGAAGCTGAAAGGAGCATCCGCTTTTCGATCACATAGCTTCCGGCCACTATATCCTCCAGAATCGGGAATATTTGGCCTCTTGACACCTCGGTCAGGAACCCGAGGCTCCCCATGTTGATCCCAAGGATAGGAACGCGAGTGTCCTGTATCCAGTGGACAGCCCCCAGAAATGTCCCGTCACCGCCGAATGAGATCACACACGAAAGGTCGGAAGGGGCCTTTGGGAAGGGGGAGGTCAGATCTGAGATCGCAAGGATATCCTGCTCTACAACGACCTCGATTCCTCTTTTTTTAAGCCATGCGGTTACCTCGTGGGCAAGCTTTTCTGTCTTTGGCTTCCCTTGTACAACTAATCCGATCTTTTTCATCAAAACTTAACCTTTGGTACTTCTTTCTCGGCCTCGGGCGTCTGGAAAAAAGTCGCTTTCTCAAAACCAAACATGCCGGCCATCACATTGGTAGGAAATCGTCTGACCTTAATATTGTATATCTTTACTATCTCATTAAAACGCCGCCGCTCCACGGCGATTCTGTTTTCAGTGCCTGCCAGTTCATCCTGAAGCCGAATAAAATTGGCATTTGCTTTGAGATCAGGGTACCGTTCCACCACCAAGAGAAGACGGCTTAAAGCTGATGTCATCTGATTGTTCGCCTCAATCTTATCTTTTATCGTGGTTGCGCCGCCGACTTTTGAACGGGCCTCTGTTACCTTGAGGAAAACCTCTTTTTCATGTTTAGCATACCCTTTGACCGTCTCAATATAATTCGGGATCAGATCGTATCTGCGCTTAAGCTGGTTCTCTACCTGGGCCCATGCCGCCTTGACCCCCTCGTCCAATGAAACAAGGCTATTATAACTCCCTTTCACATACAAGAACACGCTCAATATAACAAACGCGATAACTCCAAAGACAATAAGAAGCTTTTTCTGGCTCTGTGTCATTTTTCCTCCTGGTATATTTTGTCTATTATTTTAGCAAGCTGGTCAATTTCTGTCATATAAGACTTAAACAGAGAAATGGTTTCTTCCTTGCCAAGCTTTATCTTTTTCTGTTTGACGTCGAGGAGTTTTTCAAACAAGGCACGATCAATATCAAACAATTCACAAACATCCCGAACAAGCTCTCGTCTGCGTTGCGGTATAGGTTTCCCTTTCAGGTACAAGAGCGCGTCAAAGATGGCTAAAAAAGCCCCGAGAGACTGCCGGACAATCTCCTCAAGCCTTTTCCCTTTCCCTTTAGAGTCGAGAAAGGCTGACCTCAAAAGAAGCAGCTTCCCTTTGATCTCCCGCTCGCACTGGAGTCGTAAGAGTTTTTCGTCAAAGGTGATATCTTTTAGGATATCCTTTCCAAAGACCTGAATATAATTCTTTTGAAAGTTCAGATATTCGATCGGAAACACATCGAGTGATGTGCGAATATATTCTTCGGTTACAAAGAGGGGGACCGCAACGTCTCGCTTGCGCCATTTGGAAACTATTTCCAGCGCCTCCTCAAGGGCCCTAATCCGATCCTCGGCGAGGACGATCATAAAATTGATGTCTGATCTACCCGGAATATAATCGCCGCTTGCCGCGCTCCCGTAAAGAACGATCGAAACCAGGTCCTCTCCAAAGAGCGCTTTGTAATCATTTACGATCTCATCAAATATCTCTTTAGGATCTTTCGGAATCTTGGACATGAATACTCCTTAGCCTTGAGACCTTTGCATAATGCGACATTTTTTCGTCAGGCAAGGAAGGCTAAAAAGTTAACCGGAGGAATACATTGGGTATTTTGAGGATTAAATTTTGAAGCCTGACGCCGCATCACGGGCACGCAGTGAAGCGTCAGCGCT
>JAUWMN010000014.1 GCA_030613165.1 Desulfobacterales bacterium | reverse complement strand
AATCGTAATCTTCTGAACAAATTGCTTCTCAATAAATTCTTTAATAGCTAAGTTCCGCTCAAACTGAGATTTTATGACAGATTCAGATAGATTCATTTCACTCAAGGCCTTGTTAAATTCCGTTTTACCGGGAAATCGTTTTTTCAGCTCTGTCAATTGTTCATTGATTGCCGCTTCGTCAACCTTGATTCCGTTCTTTTGGCTCGCCTGATAGAGCAGCTCGCGGCCTATAAGGTTTTCAAGGATTTCCTTTTTGATTTCTGACAACCGGGTACTGGAGAGTGGTTGTCCCATGCTGGAGAACCGCTGCTGTACACGGCCCATCTCCGCGTCAAATTCCACCCGGCTGATCACCGATCCGTTCACCACCGCAACTGCATCCTTTGAAGGCTGCTTTTGTGCTGCCGGTGTCGGCGAGGCAAACGATACCAAAGCTAACACCGTTACCAATGCCCAATAATTTCTTACATGTTTTGACTGCATTTAAATTTCTCCTTGTTTGAGATCTGAAACGTAGCATTGCCGCAGGAACGACGTCCTGTGGTAAGAATGCTGCGGTTATGTGATTGCAACCAGTTCGATATCGAAAGTCAATGTTTGCCCGGCTAATGGGTGATTTGCATCGAGCGTTACCATATCTTCCTTTATATCAGCAATCATTACATTAGCAACATTGCCGTCCGGTTGGCTGATTTGAAGTCGCTGTCCCACAGCAGGTGTAATGTGCTCGGGAAAATCGGCACTCTTTACATTCACCACTAATTCTTCACGCCGCGGTCCGTATGCTTCTTTCGGCGGGAGTGTAATGGTTTTTGTGTCCCCGGTTTCCATTCCGACAACACCTTGTTCAAAACCTGGGATAACATTTCCGCCTCCGATTTTAAACTCAAGTGGCGGGCGGTCTTGTGAAGAGTCAAATACTGTGCCGTCGTGTAGTTTTCCTGTGTAGTGAATTTTTACCTCATCCCCATCCTTTGCCTGACTCATATTTGGTCTCCTTTAAGTAAATGATATTTTAACCTAAATTGGGCGATCTTTGACTCGATCTGCACCAATCTCTTGCGCATCAAGGGCTCAACTTAGGTTTAACGTCGCATCAATGTGAAAATAAAGCAAGATTTTTTGCGAATCAATTAAACCGGATTGAAGAAATGATTTGACAAAATAACGGACCTATTGCTTTAATTGTCGATGGCGTCGTAAAAAGTCCAATCTACTGCGTTGTAGTAGTTTTTCAGGCACTCGACATACCATATGTATGCCTTCATACCTGAAAATCTACTACGCCTTGTGTATTGACCTTTTTACTTAGCCATCATTGTTAACAATGATCTCAATTTCCCCGATTTCGGAGGAAGAATAATGGAACAGATAAGCAAGATTATCTCCGATCTTTTTCAGATGCCTGTTGTACGGGCGGGTATAATCCTGGTGGGTTCAGTAGTTGCGGCCCTTGTTGCGAAGATTGTTTTTTCACGGGTTATCCTGTCGTTGAGCAGAAAAACAAAGACCCAGGTGGATAACCAACTCGCGGAAACCCTTCGCGACCCTATTGTGTATTCCCTGGTGCTGGCGGGAATTGCCTGGGCAGTGGTAGATCTCAAGCTTAATCCCTCGGTAACCTTTGTAGCGCTTGGTGTCCTAAAGTCTCTCGCTGTGATTATCTGGGGAAGCGCGGCAATGCGGATAGGCACCATTTTCCTGGAGTTCCTTAGCCGCCAGATGGACCGGGTCTCCTGGATTCAGCCCAAGACCTTGCCAATGTTTGAGATCGTGCTGAAAGTCATGGTGATCGGGGGATCTGTCTACTTCGCGTTTGTAGCCTGGGACATCAATGTAACCTCGTGGGTAGCCTCGGCAGGTATTGTAGGAATCGCGGTTGGTTTCGCGGCAAAGGATACCCTGGCAAATCTCTTCGCCGGCGTATTCATCCTCGCCGACACGCCGTATCAGATCGGGGATTTCATAATACTTGACGACGGAATACGGGGTGTGGTCACGGACATAGGTATCCGTTCCACCCGTCTTCTTACACGCGATGACGTGGAGGTCACCGTGCCTAACGCCGTTATCGGGAATGCCAAGATTGTCAATGAGACCGGAGGACCGCATCAAAAAATGAGAGTGAGGATCAAGGTTGCCGTGGCCTACGGCAGCGACGTGGACAAGGCGCGCGAAATTCTTCTATCCTGTGTAAAGGGCGTAGACCACGTCTGCGACCATCCCGAGCCGCGTGTTCGTTTCCGCGAATTTGGAGATTCCGGGCTTCTGTTTGATCTCCTCGCATGGATTGACAAGCCCGTGTACAGAGGGCTCGTGCTCGACGCACTTAATACCATGGTTTACAAAGCGTTCAACGAAGCAGGGATAGAGATCCCCTATGCTAAGCACGACGTGTACATAAAAGGACTGCCGGACAACCAATACTTTCTCCCGCCTGATCGGAGTATTGACAAGTAGACATGAAGGGAAGATGAGGTTGACAATCAATGCATGGGAAACAAGGCGTTATCCAGAGCTATTCAGATCTTATAAGGGGCTGTTTCCGTTTAAGATCGCGGCTACTTCTTATATCTATCCGGACCATATCGTGCCTAATGTAAAGATGCTGGCTCCGCATCTGGACGAAATCGAATTGTTATTTTTTGAAAGCGCTGAAAAGAGCCTCCCCCCAAGCCCTGATATCGATACTCTTGCCGTCATTTCTCAAGAGGAAGCGCTTTCCTACAATGTGCATCTTCCGCTTGATTGTCATCTGGGTGATCCCAATCAGAACGTCAGAGACTATGCCGTAACCATGATTCAAAAGATCATTGATTTAACAGGCATGCTGAATCCCTCCACCTATACTCTTCATCTCTCCTTGAAAAAGGGTGCTGGACATGATGAAACAGCGATCATTGAGTGGCAAAAACGGGTAGGGGAGAGCATAGAGAGGATACTCGCAACGGGTATAAACCCTAAAAAGATCTCCGTGGAGAACCTCGAATATCCGTTTGAGTGGGCGGAAGAGATTATCAAGAGGTACGGGCTTTCAATTTGTCTTGACATGGGGCACATATTAATAAACGGTTATAATATCGCTTCATACGCGCAAAAGTACCTTGAAGATACGACCATAATACATCTGTATGGAGCACGAAAGGCGCACGAACACAAGGGGTTGGATGTGTTGGGGGAAGATAAGGCGAACTCTATCAAGGAGGCGCTGAAGGGATTTGCCGGCGTGGTCTCATTGGAAGTTTTTTCGTTTGATGACTTGCAAAGGTCGCTTGCTTGTTTGGAACGATGGGTGTGATTAGACAGGATTAACAGGATGAAAAGAAAGAGTTACGGGTTGCGGGTTACGTGTTGCGAGTTAAAAAAGCAAAGACAAGGAATTGATCTACTGTGAAAGAGATTGTGTTGGTCATTGGCGGGTGTAGGAGCGGTAAGAGCCGTTTTGCTGTTGATTACGCTCGTGGCTATAAAAGCAAATTTTTTGTAGCTACCTGTGAGGCGCTTGACGAAGAGATGAAAAAGCGGGTAAAAAAGCATCAGGAGGATCGCGGACCGGGCTGGACAACAGTCGAGGCGCCGCTTGAGCTTCCTGATGCGATAGCCCGATGCGGCGCTGAGGCGGATGTTATTCTTGTCGACTGTCTCACATTGTGGATCAGCAACATGATCCTTAAGGGGAAAACAGAAGAAGATGTAATGTCTCGGACCGACGAATTGCTGAAGTCTATTCAAGAGATTGACAGCGCTGTAATTCTGGTCTCCAACGAGGTAGGAACGGGGATTGTGCCTGAAAACCCCATGGCCAGGATGTTTAGGGATGTAGCAGGCATGGTCAACCAGAAGGTTGCAGCCTGCGCGGATAAGGTTGTATGGATGGTGGCCGGGATACCGGTGGAGGTTAAAGGGTAAAGAATAAATATAAACCTAATATAGGTAAGATATAAAGCGTACTTAAAGAAGTAGATGCAGTAGTTGTTGCAATCCCAACAATGAGAGAAGAGCATAGGAGGCTGTCATCTATGTAGTGTCGCAAATATGGCCGTCATTCCCGCAGAAGCGGGAATCCAGAAGCACCGAAGTAGTCAGAAATACTGGATTCCCGCCTTCGCGGGAATGACGAGTGCCTGGTACGATATTTCACGCGTGACACGACACTAGAGCAAAGAGTTGATGATGATTAAACATCGTGCAAAGGCGTTGATGATTCAAGGCACCGGCTCCGGGGTGGGCAAGAGCGTTTTAACGGCGGCCTTTTGTCGCATATTTAGAGATAATGGATTGAGGGTTGCGCCGTTTAAGGCACAGAATATGGCCCTGAATTCCTTTGTAACCGAAGACGGTCTTGAAATGGGAAGAGCGCAGGTCTATCAGGCCGAAGCGTGCGGACTGCAGCCTGACGTTCGGATGAATCCTATCCTGCTGAAGCCTTCCGCGGACAACTGTTCTCAGGTAATCCTCATGGGTAAACCAGCCGGGAATTGCAATGCTAAAAACTATTATAGCCGGTATAAAAAACATCTTGAGATCGTAAGAAAGGCATATACGGATATTGCCGCGGATTTTGACGTGATCGTCATTGAAGGGGCGGGTAGTCCGGCCGAGATCAACCTGCAGGCAACCGATATAGTAAACATGCAGATGGCGGCCTTTGCCGATGCCGCGGTCCTGATCGTAGGGGATATCGACAAGGGTGGAGTATTTGCCTGGATGAAAGGGACCTACGATCTTATACAGAATGAGTATAAAGAGCGGATAAAGGGGTTTCTGATCAATAAGTTTAGAGGAGATATTTCGCTGCTGGAACCGGGTAACCGCTCTTTTGAGGCCATGACAGGTGTTCCGATACTCGGGGTGATTCCATATTTTCGAGATATACATGTGGATGAGGAAGATGCTATCCCTCCGGACCTTACAGATATCACAACAGACTCCGAACACATTGATATTGGCGTGGTGCAGATTCCGCATATCTCTAATTTCACGGATTTTATTCCATTGGCGCACGAAAAGGATGTCTACCTTCATTTTGCGCGCCACCCCATAGAGCTTGAAACTTGCGACGTAATCATCCTGCCCGGGAGTAAGTCAACCATCTCGGACGCCGCCTATTTGGCAAAATACGGTTTTTTTGAGGCAATAAGACGACTGAGGGACCGGGGGACATTTGTGGTCGGTATCTGCGGGGGCTACCAAATGCTTGGAGATGTGATCCGCGATCCTGATCGGATTGAGGGGAACACACAAAAGATTAAGGGGGTTGCTATTCTCCCGGTTGAGACAATCATCGAAAAGGAAAAGACCCTGCGCCAGGGATTATACAGGATAGGTAACGACACACTCTTCGAGGTGGGATCCGTAGTGCGAGGTTATGAAATCCATATGGGAAAGACCGTGGTCACAGGTGAAACAATACCAATATTGGATGGAGGAGATCCCGGTATATGCCTTCTTTCAGATGACAAGACAGTGTTAGGCACCTATATCCACGGTTTTTTTGATGACGATAGAGTCCGGCGTTCGTTCATTAACTATTTCAAAGAAAAGAAAGGATTTTCCGTTGACAGAAACGGTCTTTCCTACCATTCCTTTCGCGAAACACAGTTCAATCGACTGGCTCAGGTCGTGCGCAAGAATTGCGCCATGGAACTTATTGATCAGATGGTGGGGCTTTGATTTCATTGGTGTCTGTTTAAAAACATTGACAAATATACTCTATTTATTTTAAGTTAGTATATTTTCATTATTATGCATTATTATGGATTGAACAAGCATGAAAATAGACGATTTTCGACTAAAATTAGGTAAGAAAGAGTTTATCCCTATCGTTATTGGCGGAATGGGTGTCAACATTTCCACGACAGAGTTGGCGCTGGAAGCTGCCAGGTTAGGAGGCATAGGGCATATTTCGGATGCCTTAGTTCCTGTAGTGGCTGATCAGTGTTTTCATACACATTTTGTTATGGACAAACTGAAACGCTATCAGTCCAATATTGGCAACAGGGATAAATCCAAAATTCACTTTGATCTGGAAGAATTGGCAAAGGCCCAACGGCTATACGTCAGTAAGACAATGGAGGCCAAACAAGGTGAAGGGGATATTTTTATCAACTGCATGGAAAAGTTGTTGATGAACGACTCCCCGGGAACGCTGCGAACCCGCTTAACAGCCGCCATGGATGCAGGAATTGACGGCATTACCCTTAGCGCGGGACTCAATTTAAGGTCTCTGGAACTGATGCAGGATCACCCCCGTTTTCGTGATGTGAAAATTGGAATTATTGTTTCATCTGTTCGGGCTTTAAAAATCTTTCTTCGCCGCGCGGCTCGGGTAAGACGGTTACCGGACTATATCGTTGTCGAAGGGCCGTTAGCCGGGGGGCATTTAGGTTTTGACGTCAAAGATTGGCATCGATATGATCTAAAGGAGATTGTCCAAGAAGTCCTGAATTTTTTAAAGGATGAAGATCTAAAGATTCCCGTTATCCCTGCCGGAGGAGTATTTACGGGCACTGATGGCGTGGAATTTCTTCAAATGGGGGCTGCCGCCCTCCAGGTAGCGACACGATTTACGGTAACTAATGAATCAGGACTCCCGGATGATGTTAAACAGAAATACCTGGAGGCCGAAGAACAGGATGTTGTTGTCAATTCAGTTTCTCCTACCGGCTATCCTATGCGCATGTTGAAGCAAACGCCAGCCCTCAGTACAACCACAAAGCCCAACTGTGAAGCATTGGGGTACATTTTAGACAACCAGGGAAATTGCGCTTACGTCGAGGCTTACTATGATGCTTACGAAAAAAATCCCGGGGGAAAGATTATCGTTAAGGGTAAGGTTTGCCTCTGTCTACAAATGAAAACTTACCGCTGTTGGACGTGTGGTCACACCGTCTACCGTTTAAAAGACACTACCCGCCGGCTGTCTGATGACTCTTACCAATTGCTCACGACAGAGCATGTATTTCGTGACTATCAGTTTAGTGAAGATCATCAGATTCAATTACCCGCCTCAGATGACAGCAAAAAGTAATAGAGAAAACCCATATGGCGCGTAACGTCAGATTAAGGAGAGGCGCTATGTCACAAAGCACAGGTATAATCCGGGACGACCTTTACAAAGAACATCTCGCCGATTATCCTCATCCGGAAAGTCCACAGCGCCTCGAAGCAATCTATGACATGCTCGATAGCGACGATATAGGGAAAAGATTGCTTTTGATTTCCCCGCGTTCTGCAACTCATGATGAATTGGCATGGATCCATAGCCGATCCTATATCGAAAGGGTAGCGCTCACCGATGGCGTGTCCCACATGTCTCTTGACCCTGATACTCAAACTACGCCCCTATCCTATAAGGCGGCCATACTGGCGGCAGGCGGCCTGTTTTCGCTCATAGACAAGATATTTGACGGTACTGTTCGTAATGGTTTTGCCCTGGTAAGGCCTCCGGGACATCATGCTGAACGGGATCGAGCCATGGGGTTTTGCCTTTTTAACAATGTTGCCCTGGCTGCGATGTATGCTCACCATAAGTATTCTATAAAGAGGACACTTATTGTGGACTGGGATCTGCACCATGGCAATGCCACCCAGCATAGCTTTTATACGGACCCAAAGGTCCTCTATTTTTCCACCCACCAGTACCCATACTATCCTGGAAGCGGCGGCCTCACAGAAGTGGGCCACGGCGATGGGACCGGATATACCGTTAATGTTCCCCTAAGCGCCGGCCAGGGTGACAGCGAATTCTTCGCTGTCTTTAAGCAAATCCTTTGTCCTATAGCAAGCGCCTTTAAACCTGAACTTGTTCTTGTGTCCGCGGGCTTTGATACATATGCCGGCGATCCCCTTGGCAGTATGAAGGTTACTCCACAAGGCTTTGCCGCGCTTACTCGCGTCCTAATGGACATTGCTGGCGAATATGCCTCCGACAGGCTCGCTATGACTCTGGAAGGGGGCTACAATCTCACAGGACTGCGCGACTCGGTACGAGCGGTCTTAAAAGAGCTTATGCAAGAGAGCATATTGACGGATAGCGACCTTCAAACACTTGAAAGCGGGACAGCGCCCCCCATTGTAGATAAGGTTATTCAGGTGCAAAGATCGTACTGGGCGGCGTTGTAAAGTGAATATACCAAAAGGGGAAAAACTGATAAGGTAACTATGAAAATATTCGATGTGATTACATTCATAATCAGTATTGTCGGAATAACGATTATAATCTGGGGATCATTGATCGCTTTGATAGATTTTTTGCGTTTGGAATGTAAGAGGTTCAAGGGTATAGATATTTATGGGAAAAGCGAAATCTTAAGGTACCACTTAGGCACCTATCTTTTGCTCGGATTAGAATTCCTGATTGCTGCTGATATCATTCAAACCATTCTCAAGCCTGACCTACAAGGGTTGGCCATACTTGCCTCAATCGTGGCAATCAGGACAGTCATAAGTTACTTTTTGACTAAAGAACTCAGGGACTCCGCTATCTACAATGAAAATTCTCATAATAATAAAGGCATGAGCAGTTGATTTAACCGGATTTCTTTTTCTTTGACGCTCTCACCAGGTGCCGCTTCTGTGCCGAAAGCACGGTCTTTCGCAGGCGTATCGATTTCGGCGTCACTTCGACCATTTCGTCGTCTCTGATAAAATTGATTGCGCGCTCGAGCGTCATGGGCGTTACCGGGGCAAGGATGACGTTTTCGTCCTTGCCTGCCGCCCTCATGTTGGAGAGCTTCTTTTCCTTGCACGGATTTGCGTTAATATCTTCATCCCTGTTATGCTCGCCTATGATCATCCCTTCATACACAGGATCGCCCGGCACAATAAAAATCTGTCCCCTCGGCTCGAGGTTAAAAAGGGCGTATGCCACTGCTTTCCCCGACCGGTCGCCGACTATGGAGCCGGTAAACCGGGAAGGAAAATCTCCTCTGTAAGCTTCATAGCCGGCAAAATAGGAGTTCATGATACCCGTGCCCTTTGTGTCGGTGAGAAACTCGTCCCTGTAGCCGATAAGGGCCCGGGAGGGAACGCTGAACTCTATCCTAACCCTTCCTTTGCCGTTATTGACGAGGTTTGTCATCTTCCCTTTACGCGTGGAGAGTTTCTCGGTCACAATCCCCAAGAAACTCTCGGCACAGTCAACAAAAAGATGTTCTATCGGCTCGCATTTTTTCCCGTCCTTGTGTTGGTAGATCACTTCGGGACGCCCCACGCAGAGCTCAAAACCTTCCCGCCTCATTGTCTCGATAAGGATAGCCATTTGGAACTCGCCCCTCCCTTTGACAATAAAGCTTTCCCTGTCCTCTGTTTCCTCCATCTGTATGGCAACGTTTATAAGCGTCTCTTTTGTGAGCCGTTCGCGTATCTTGCTCGACTGAACAAACTTACCATCTTTTCCGCAAAAAGGAGAACTGTTGATCGTAAATTTCATGGACACGGTAGGCTCGTCGACCGTGATCCGTTTCAGCGCCTTTGGAGCCTCCTTTGTACAGATGGTGTCTCCTATTTTGACGTCCTCGATGCCTGAAAGGACAACTATATCGCCCGGGTCCGCACAATCGACCTCTTTGAATTGCATCCCTTTATAGATCTGGAGTTTTGAAATCTTCAGCGGGAGATGCTCGCCGTGCTCACCAATACACACAAGGCTGTCATTGTATCTTGCCATGCCGTTGAAGATCTTACCTATGGCAAGCCTGCCGAGATAGTCGGAATAGCCGAGGTCGGAAACAAGCATCTGGAACGGCTCATCAGGGTCATAGGAGGGAGGGGGTATCTCTTTCAGGATGGTGTCAAAAAGTATATTAAGATTTTTGCCATGTTCTTCCAGTGTCTTCTGGGCAATGCCGTCGCGCCCTATTGCGTAAAGCAGGGGAAACTCAAGCTGATCCTCGGTAGCGTCAAGGTCTATAAGAAGGTCGTATATCTCGTCCAGAACCTCATCAGGACGCGCGTCTTTCCGGTCGAGCTTGTTTATCACCACGATGATCCTGAGCCCCGCATCGAGTGCTTTTTTCAGTACAAAACGGGTCTGGGGGAGGGGGCCTTCGGAAGCATCCACCAGAAGAATCGCACCATCAGCCATGGATAGCGCCCGTTCCACTTCGCCGCCGAAATCGGCATGCCCCGGAGTATCGATGATGTTTATTTTTACATTATTCCAGACCACCGAGCAGTTTTTCGCGGCAATGGTAATGCCCCGTTCGCGTTCCAGGTCCATACTGTCCATTATCCGTTCGTCGACTTCCTGTCCCGCTCTGAACAGCCCACTCTGTTCGAACATGGTATCAACAAGCGTGGTCTTGCCGTGATCAACATGGGCGATAATCGCAATGTTTCGTAACTTTGTGTTTTTTCCAGATCTCTTCATTAATTTACTTCCCTTTTTTTAAGCAAAGACACCGCTAAATATAACATTAAAAACCCTATTGCAAGCTTTTTTGAAATAAAAGCTCGCCCTTACAATGCACAAAGTAAATAAGGAGGCAAACGGGGCGAGTATTTCGGTGGAGAGCGAGGAAGGGAAGGGGGCTATATTTACAGTACGATTTGGTGATTGAATGAGTGCGCTTAGGAGGCACGTTTGCTTGCCTTGGGTGTTCAATATCACTTTTGAGCTAAAAAAATTGACTGACTTCGGTCTTATTATCTGCTACCTATACATGGAGTCGGCAAACTTGCTTTCCCTGAGTCTCAGCCAAGATTCTTTTGAGGAGCCAGAAAAATGACGATCTATTCAATTCCTCCATTAATTTCAAGCATCCTGGTTTTATTCCTCGGCGCATTTGTATTTCTCAAAAATAGAAAATCAATAATCAACAGAACCTTTTTTTTAGAGTGCCTCAGTGTGTTCTTATGGCTGTTTGGATACGGCATGATGTATTCGACAAAAAACGAGGCATTTGCTTTGTGGTGTGTGAAGTTTGTTTATACCGGAGTGGTTTTTATTCCAACCTTCTTTTATCATTTTACTGTAAGTTTTCTTCACAAGGAGAAGGAACGAATAAAGGAAGTTGTTTTTTCATACGTATATGGAATTGTTTTTTTGGGCTTACTGGCTACAGACTCATTGGTGACGGGAGTATATGAATATTATTGGGGATATCAAACTAAAGTGAGTGCAAGCGGAATGCATGACGCGTTTCTATTGCTATTTGGATTGATTTGTTTTCTATCCCTTAAAGAACTGATAATAGCATTTAGAAACACCCAAAAGGGATCCCAAGAGCGAAATAGGCTGAAATATGTGCTTGTTGCGTATCTTATAGGTGTGACTGCAATAGTAGACTTTATCCCGAATTATGGAATAGAATTTTATCCCTTTGGTTTTATTCTCATTGTCAGTTGGGAATTCCTTGTGGCCTACGCCATAGTCAAGCACCAGCTCCTGGATGTCACTGTTGTCATTAAGAAAACCTTCTCCTATTCGCTGATCCTACTATTCCTTATTATTGTGCCGTGTTTTTCGGCAGTTAAGTTAACAGAAATATATCTCCCGCAGAGTTTTTACTATCCGGTTTTAATCTGCTTGTTTGTTCTTGTGGGCTTTATTTATCCTAAAATAAGAGTACAGGCGGAGAGAAATCTTGAGAATATACTCTTCAACGGAATGTTTGACTACAGAGAGACTTTGGACAGGCTTTCAAAAAAAATGGCGACCTTGCAAAATCTTGAAGAACTTTTGGCAAATACTACGGCAACAATTGCCAAAGCTATGGATACAAGCGCCCTTGGCGCGTATTTGGTAACTGATGATCATCAATACGAACTCAAATCTTTTTACGGTAAGTACAATAGAAATCATACTAAGATCGATGGAACTAGTCCATTAGTACAACATATGCAAAATTCGGATGAAATAATCAAAAATAACAAGATGGACAAAAATAGCAACTCCGACAATTCGTCAATAGGCAAAGAACTTGATGAGTTAGGAGCATACGTAGGTATCCCGATAAAATTTGAGCATGAGCTAAGAGGTTTTATAGTCATAGCCGAGAAGGAAAGCGCCGGAGATTATACGAAGGAAGAACTAAAAGTACTTTCAACCATGGCTAATCAATTAGCAGTAGCTGTTGAGAACAGTACTAAGTATGAAGAAATAAGAGACTTGAATATTAACCTCGAGAATAAAGTAGAGGCGAGAACCAACGAGCTTAAACAGGCCAACGAGCAGCTGCAAAAGGACATTGCTGAGCGCAAGCGGGCAGAAGAGAGATTGCGCTATAGCAGGCACCTGATTGAAAGGACACTTCACAGCCTCCGCGACGCGGTTTTTATCCTCGATGCCGATACATTCGAGATCATAGACTGCAACCCTGCCGCGTCAGAGATCTTTGGATACAGTAGCGATGAGATGATCGGCCAGACAACAACCTTGCTCCACATAGACCGACCAGCCCTTGAGGCGTACAGGAGGCATCTGTATGCCGCCATAAAAGAGAAGGGTTTTCTGCACAAGCTTGAATTCAGCATGAAGCGCAAGGACGGAACGGTCTTTTTTACCGAGCACAGCGTAACACCCTTGGTCGATGAGAAAGGAAAACGCACAGGTTGGGTGAGCGTGGTTTCCGACATCACCGAAAAACGAAAACTGGAGGAAGAGCTTTTAAAGGCCCAGCGGCTTGAGTC
>JAUWMN010000035.1 GCA_030613165.1 Desulfobacterales bacterium | reverse complement strand
GATCCGAAAAAATACGCGGAGATCATAGCAACAGACAACCACGGAGCGCTGATCGCCGCCACGGGAAAAACGTCCGACTATTACCAGAGAGATGAAAAATGGTGGAAGAAAGCATTTAATGGAGGCCAGGGAGCAATATATGACGATGGTATCTATGTTGACGAAAGCGCCAACCTCTATTCTCTCAACATTTCTATACCAGTTATGGATCAATCGAACCGCCATGCCGTCGGTGTAATCAAGATTGGATTGAACGCGGAAGAGGTCTTTAAAACAATTTTGGACCTAAAAATCGGAGAGACCGGCCACGCGCATTTAGTAAACAGCGACGGGGAGATATTGATAGAAGGGAAAAAAGATAACTCCGTCTGTGCCTTTGCCACAGGCAACCTTCCGCCCGACTCAGCCGCAAAAATGCTTAAACCCCATCCTTCATGGTACATCGGCTTGTGCGAACACTGCGGGGAAAAAGTCATCAGCGCCTCTGCCCCTCTTGCCATAACCAGCCAGATAGGGCCGGACAGTTTTGGAGGAAAGCAATGGTACGTTCTGGTGCACGAAGGCAAGAGCGAGGCGCTTTCCGTCCTCTATCACCTCGTAACAATGCTGATCCTTGCCACGGCAATGGCTGCTGCCATTATTATTTTTGTCAGTATTAAGTTGGCGAATCGTATTGTGAACCCCATACACCTGCTGCATGACGGCGCCGAAATCATAGGAAACGGCAACCTCGACCATAGGCTGAATATAAAAACCGGCGATGAAATCGAACAGCTGGCCAGAGAATTTAACAGGATGTCCGACAAACTGCAGGATTCTTATCAAACCTTAGAAAAGAAGGTGAAGGATCGGACTGCTGAGTTGCAGCAAACCCAACGCCTCCTCGAAATGATTCTCAACAAGACCGGCACCGGTCTCGACATCATCGACAGTGAATACAATATCCAATATATCAACGATTCATGGAAAAAAATCTATGGAGACCCCACAGGGCGCAAGTGTTACGAGTACTTCATGGGAAAAGACACACCCTGCCCGGGATGTGGTGTTACCAAATCGCTTAAGACCGGACTTCCCACCGTTACAGAAGAGTACCTACCTAAAGAAAAAAAATATATGCAGGTTATAACGGTCCCCTATAAAGGGGAAAACAATGAGACGGTATTTGCTGAAGTCAATGTGGACATAACCGAACGAAAGCGGGCGGAAGAGGCGTTGCGTTCGGCCAAGGCCGAAGTGGATCAGATATTCCATACCGCCGCGGACGGGATGCGCGTTGTTGATAAAGATTTTAATATCACGCGCACAAATGAGACCCTCGCCACCATGGTCGGAGTTCCCAGAGAAGATATTATCGGCAAGAAATGCTACGACATCTTTAAAGGGGTCCGGTGCCATACACCGGATTGTCCACTGCAAAGGATCTTGGACGGGGAAGAGAGAATAGAACACGAATGCACAAAAATATGTCCCGACGGCAAGGAAATACCCTGTATTGTAGTAGCCACCCCTTTTAAAGGACCGGATGGAACAGTAATAGGAATGGTTGAAGATTTTAAGGATATCACCGAGAGACAGAACCTTGAAGCGCAAATTCGCCAGGCGCAGAAGATGGAATCGATCGGCACCATGGCAGGCGGCATCGCGCACGATTTCAACAACCTCCTTGGCGGAATACTCGGATATCTATCTATTATGAAAACGCACCTTAAACCAGCGGACCGTATATACAGGTATGTAGAACTTATTGAAAAGGCCGGAGAACGCGCTGCCAACCTGACTAACCAACTGCTGGCCTTCTCAAGAAAAGGAAAATATGAAATAGCGCCGGTGAACATCAATGACAGTATACGTAATGTGCTGAGTATCCTTGAAAGGACCACCAATAAAAACATAGAGATAAGCTGTTCAATGGGCGATATCCCCCGCGTTGAAGGTGATCCGACACAGATCGAGCAGACCATTATGAATATATGCGTCAATGCGGCAGATGCCATGCCCAAAGGTGGGAAACTGCGAATTGAAACAGAGCTGATCCATTTGGACGAAACCTTCAGCGCTGCTCATCCAGGGGCTAAGATAGGAAATTATATACACATAACTATTTCCGATACAGGGCTGGGGATGGATAAAGAGACCCTCTCCAGGATATTTGAACCGTTCTTTACCACAAAAGATAAAGATAAGGGGACGGGGCTGGGGATGTCAATGGTTTATGGTATTGTTAAAAACCACGGCGGCTACATTAATGTTTATAGTGAACCCGGCAAGGGCACTATCTTCAATATATATTTCCCCCCGCTCACGAAAGAATTGGAGGAAAAGGAAGCAAAAACTCCAACAGAAAGCACAACAAGGGGACAGGAGACCATATTGGTCGTGGATGATGAGGAAATTATACGCACCATGCTTCAAGAAGTATTAGAAGGTCTGGGCTATACCATACTATTAGCCGACAATGGAGAAGAAGCCTTAAAAACATACAGAGAACACCGTGATGAAATCGACCTTGTAATTATCGACATGATAATGCCGAAAATGGGTGGAAAAGAGACCTATCTGGAACTCCAAAAGATAAACCCGGACGTCAAAACCATTTTGGCCAGCGGGTTCAGCCAGGATACCGTTGTTCAAGAAATTTTAGGCGCCGGTGTGAACGGCTTCATTCACAAACCGTTCACAACCATTGAATTGAGCAAAAAGATACGGGAGGTATTAGCCCTCTAAAATGCCATTACTGTCACAGCCTCGGGCGCGATAATACCGGTCTAAGGCATCATCATACGCCTTTCTGGAGATAGGCGGAACATTGATATCGGCTCCACTGCTCCCCTCTTCCCTGTAAAAACGCTCCGGCAGGTAATCATCTTTTCGTGAAAAACCGTTCAGAGAATTCAAATAACGTTCAGTAAGGCAGATTCGTTCCCCAATGCAAAGAAGATCTTGGTGAGATATCTCAGCGCCTGTGGCCCCTGATAGGGCCGACGCGTATTCCTCAAGGCTTGCCCCTAAAAGACCGAACTTACATGCCAAGAGGGAGTCCGCGGCAGCGTTTATATCTTCTGAGATCTTGATAAGCCGTGCCTTTCCGGCAAATGAAAATCGGTCGGTCGGAACCGGCTTACGCAGGACCTCGCTCCCGATAGGGTATGCTCTCAGATGACACCCTCCCCTTCCGGAAGCGCCATAGGCAAGAGCCATACCATAGGCCCCCCTGGGATCGTATGCGGGGAGTTCTAATCTTTTCACGGTCATTGCCGCCTCTGCCCTTCCCCGCGACTCCGCGTAACGCGCGGCTCCGGAAGCAAGCATTTCCCCTTCTCCGTTTCGATAGGCGATCTTTTGAATCATAGCGCAAATCGCCTCTCCGCTCAGATTCTGACTATTGATTTCAGCAAAGCAGGCAAGAGTCGAGGCAGTCGATATTGTGTCCATGCCGAATCGGTTACAGAGATCGTTCGACCGAACTATGCTGAACAGATCGTTGTTTCGATTCAAAGCGCCAAAATGACTGACAGTTTCGTATTCCGGAGCAGAGCTTCCCTCTTTGGTATTTTTTTTACACTGTATCGGACAGGAATGACAGCCGTGCAGGCCCTTTTTCTCCAACTTTTCAAGCTCAATGCCGGAAAATTTATGTGCATCCTGAAAATAGGTCTCACGGAAATTTCCTGTCGGCATCATCCTCCGTACACTTATCACATCTACCAATGCGGGCGTTCCGAGCCTGCGAATACCAAAAGGACCGTACAGGATAGAAGATGCCTTGAAAAGGCGGAGTATATCCTTATTGGCCGCCTCAATACGCTTCGGGTCCGCTCTATTAAGTCGCTTGTTCCCGGTCACCACGATCCCCTTCAACTGCTTATTACCCATTACCGCGCCAAGGCCGCCGCGCCCGGCAAAATAGCGTCCGTCTATGGCAATATTAGCAAATAGCACTCTATTCTCACCGGCAGGCCCGATAACAGCAGTAGCCCCATCCCTTTTAAGGGCATCGTGTGCATCGAGAGTCGTCTTCCCCCATAAATCATCCCCCGGCAAAAACGTCACATTATCATTTTCAATCTTCAGCACGATCGGAGCGGCGCTTTTGCCGTGAATATAAAGATAATCAAAACCGGCTCTTTTCAGGTGGTAAGCAAACGTCCCGCCAAAACAGGCGTCAAAGATCGTACCGGTAAGAGGCGACCTGGAAATCACGCTCCCGCGGCCCGCGGCATATACACCCGTGTTGTTCAACGGGCCGGTGCTGAAGACTAACGGCATGTCAGAATCAAACGGATCTTTTGTGATGTGGTCTTTGACCAAGCAAATACCAAATCCTCGTCCGCCAAGATACTTGGCAGCCATCTCCTCGTCCAGTGGAACAATTTCACTGGTATGTGAGGAAAGGTCTATCCTGAGCCCCTGCCCCATGTAGGCAGGTGGTATGTGAGTATCATGTTGCATGATATAGACTATCAATAAAGGTTACGGGTTGCGAGATGCGGGTTACGGGTTGCGAGTTACGGGTCTACTGAGTCAGACTATTCTCTGACTTCTGTCCTCTGACATCTATTTTCTGTTATCTGTCCTCTGTCTTCTGTCCTCTAATTCTTTTGCAGCACCTGACGCCATATGCAGCGTAAGCTGAGTAAACGGGATAACCCAACCATATTTGTTGCAGGCATCCACACAAATTTGCTGAATTGCACGTTGGAGCTCATAATATTTATCTCCGGCTGTTCCCGAAAAATCAGCTAACACTTCCACATCAAGTGAAGAAGCGCCGGCCTGACGAAATTCTACCCCTATCCTTATAATGTGTTCCCCATACCCCTTATCGGCCAGCCTTTCTGTGAGCACTGACTCCAGTTTGGCGGGCACCTCCTCCGTGACGATCGACTGATGCTGATAGTCAATGCCAAAGGTAACACGCAAACGGAAGTTCGAGGACAAATTCATGGGATTCAGTCCGAGAAAGTCGGTCGCGCGATACACCTTGCGGCTTCCTCCCCGCAGGACGAGTTCAACCATCTCGGGTGTCTGAACGACTACTTTCCCATGGGTATTGTCCGACAAAAGGACCCAGTCACCTTTTTTGGTTGGAAACCACGGTTCCTGCTCTTGCCAGGGCCGGGAATGCAGGTTGAGCAGATCGCGTAAGGGCAAACGGATCTCACCGCCAAGGAGTTCTTTATTAACAAGCCGTGTGTAAAATCCAATCGATTTTACCCGCCACGGAAGCCCATTATAAACAACCCGTTCATCTTCGCGGACCGTCCCCAAGTTCAGCAGAAACTTACCCTGTTCCCAAAAGCGGGGAAGCGCCTGTTTGGAGGCCCACACAATTCCAAAAAGGATACTCACTGCAAGAGTCAATAGTACCCAGTCACCCCCCAGATAGAGAACCACAAGAAGCGCCGACGTCGCGGCCAGCATTGTAATCACATGCCAGCTCAGGTCAAATGCCCGAATAGACAATGTGCGCTCTTTTTTGTGGAGAGGGCTTATCCGCTTCACTCTTCCATGAAGCCTTCCCAATATAAACCACACCCCGAAAAAGGCGAGGAGGGAAAGCAAAAGGTTTAGGCCACGACTCTTAAAAAAAATACGAAAAACCTCCTGAACTGTCTCTGAAAACGTTTTTCTCTCCGCAAGTTTCTGTCTTAACTGTTCGTTGGCGATAGTCAGTTGGGTCTTGATATCCTGTTGGTGTATTAACCAGCTTTTTTCAAGATCATTCAACGCTTCCTTAAGCCTCTGGTCAGCAACCGTGTTGATCAGGCCGACTACGTTTCCACCCGCATTTTTTACAACCGACAAGCTCTCTTCTGCTGCCGCAATCTTACGTCGAAGCCGATCTATCTCCCTGGGGCGGGCCGTCATCCTGCTGATCTCGTCGAGAAGCGGCTCCAAAATCTTCTTGGCTTCCGTTGACCAATCAAATTCTTGAGCAGGTCGCGCCGCGAAAAGGTCCATGTCAACGCCGGAAGCAATCTCGGCGAAGTTGTTCTCAAGGGTCTTTATGCGTAACCTTAACTTACCTATTTCGGTCTGTAATTCGTTCTTTTCCCTTGCTGATACACTTTTTCCCAATACGTCCTGTTTTTTTCTGATTTCCCCTTTTATTTGGTCCACAGACCCCAGGATTGCCTGCAAGCTCGTTGTCTTTTCAGTCTCACGCTGTTGTTCTTGCGCGGAAGGAGATTCCGCCGATGAGACAGCAGTGAAGAAACAGAAGCATATAAAAAGAAAAATCACGATAGAACGACATATTCTTCTCATTGTAATGTATCTAATCACGCCATTCCCCATGTTTGATGGTTTCGCCAACAAAAATTTTATTAAAACATCAACCACTTTTGCCGAAAAGAACATCTATACTAATATCTATTGCTTTTGCATGTTATTATATATCTGTCCTAAAATTATACTAAGATCGGTTAGATGAAAAGAAAATTCTTCAATAAATCTATACGCAATCGAATCCTTTTAGGGATACTGGCCGCTCCCGCGCTTTCTGTGCTTATCTTTATCCCGTGGAGCCTCGATTTTATCGATAAAACAGCCCTCAAGCAGATGCAGGAAAAGGTGGAACTGGATCTCAATTCCGGCCGCGTTATCTATAAGAATGAGCTCAATCACATATCCAAACTGGTATTTTATGAAGCCTTGAGGCCTTCAATAGCCCGCAAAACACACAATCTTGAAAGAAAAAAGTTAAAAGAGGAATTGGACAAGCTAAAAACTATAGAAGGAATCGATATCCTTCTTGCAACTGATAACAAGGGCCGGGTACTCGCCCGAGCCGGGCATTCAGGGGTGCAAGGTGATGATCTCTCCAATGACAAGTTAATATCAAAAGCGCTGAAAGGTGAGCCTGCCTATGCGACAGACATACTTCCACTGGAACGTCTAACACGGGAAGGGGACGGCCTGGCTGAACAAGCGCGCATTGAAATTATACCGACACCGCGGGCAAAACCGAAGCCAAGGCCCAAATGTCTCGGCAGTGGTATGGTGATAGCAGCGGCTCAACCGGTTATGCTAAACGGCAAAATAGTAGGGACACTCTATAGCGCGCAACTCCTTAACCGCAACTTTGCCATTGTTGACAAGACCAGAGACACTGTCTACCAGGATCGCCTCTATAAGGGCCGGATGATCGGCACTGCCACTATCTTCCAGGATGAAGTGCGGATTTCAACTAATGTAAAGAAAGAGGATGGCCAAAGAGCCATTGGCACATGCATTTCAGCCGAAGTTGCCGAAACATGTCTCGACAATGGGAAACGCTGGATCGGACGCGCGTTTGTGGTACATGATTGGTATATTACGGCCTATGAGCCTATTTATGACATAGACGAAAAGATCATCGGCATCCTTTATGTAGGAACACTGGAGTCTCCTTATGTCGGTTTGAAACATGACCTTTTCATGCAAGTTGTCCTGTTTGTCCTGCTCATCACCCCTTTTGGCGTTTTGGTCTCTATATTCATTTCCAAGAAGATAGTAAGACCGATAACCGATCTTGCCGATGCCACAGAAAAGATTGCCGAAGGTGATTATTCTAAACGCGGCGTTGTAGAAAGTAATGACGAAGTCGGAATGCTGGCTTCATCTTTCAATCGCATGGCAGAAAGTATCCAGGTCAAAACCAAGGCACTGAATGTGGCGCAAGAAGATCTTTACGACTACTCCAAGAACCTCGAACAGTTGGTTAAAGAGAGAACAGAAAAGCTCCTCTCTACTGAAATGCGGTATACCAACCTCTTTGAAATAGCCAATGACGCCTTTTTCACAATAGACATGGATTATAACTTCACATCTATTAATAGTTATGGAGAAGCGGTAATAGGATGCTCAAAAAAAGAGATTGTAGGGAAAATGCATCTCTTGGATATCGTCCACGTTGACGACCGAGATCTCGTAAAAAACAAGATAGAACGGGCCATTGAGGGAGAGTCATCAACAATAGGAATCTCATTCCGTATTGCAGGCAAGGATAGAACCGAAAATATCATGGAGATGAATGTTTCCGTACCGAAAGGAAACGGGGCGGGAACCGACATACTCTGCATAGCCAGAGATGTCACAGAACGAAGAAAGCTGGAAAATGAGATCGAGCGAACCAGGGACGAACTTCAAGTCCTTTTTAATAGTATCACCGACGGCATAAATGTTGTTGATAAAGATTACAATATCATCAAGGCCAATGAAGGGATGGCTCAACAACACGGTCTTCCCCTGGAAGCCATAATCGGACACAAATGCTATAAAATTTTTTACAACCGCCAAAAGCCGTGTGAAAACTGTCTGGTTGAAAAGACCTTCAGGACAGGCAAATCATCCTTTAAGACACAAGAATGGACAAGGAGTGATGGAACAGTAGCCAGCGCCGATGTGTTTACATTCCCGATATTTGACAATAACCATCAGGTAATACAGGTTGTAGATTATTTTCGCGACGTTACGGAAAAAAAGTCATTAGAACAGCAACTCCTGCAGGCACAAAAGATGGAGAGTATAGGCGTTTTGGCAGGAGGGATTGCTCATGATTTCAACAATTTACTTGCAGGCATGCAGGGATGTGCTTCGCTTCTTAAGATCAAAATCCCAAAAGGAGATCCGCTGTACAAATATGCCGATATCATTGAGCGATCAACAGTCAAGGCCGCCCGTTTGACACAACAATTGCTGACCTTCAGCCGCGAGAATGAATCCCGCACAGAACTGTTAGATATAAATAAGATAGTTGAAGAAACCATCCAAATCCTTGAAAGGACTATTGACAAAAACATCTACATCAAAAAAGAACTTACATCGGATATGTGGCCGATGGAAGCTGATCCGTCTCAGATAGAACAGGTTGTGCTTAACATCTGCATCAATGCCCGGGATGCTATGCCAGATGGCGGAGTGTTGACGATCAAGACGGAAAACCTAAACATTGATGGTGAACACATAGACGGTTTTCCCGAGGCAGCGCCGGGAGAATATGTAAAGATCTCCATCTCTGATACAGGTCAGGGTATAGATAAGGACATCCAGTCCAAAATATTTGACCCGTTTTTCACCACCAAAACTAAAGGTGAACGTAAGGGGACCGGGTTGGGGCTTTCCGTGGTCTATGGAATAATCAACAACCACGGCGGCCACGTTTCCGTAGAAAGTGAACCGACGAAGGGTACAAACTTTCAAATATATATGCCCGCGTCATCAGAAAAAGTTATTTTATCGGAATTGGATATTGCGGCAAAGGATATTGTTGGCGGGAATGAGAACATTCTCCTCATAGATGATGAAAAAGTAGTAAGAGACCTGGGCAAAGACATCCTTAAAGAGAAGGGATATAACGTAATATTGGCTCATGATGGAGTTGAAGCTATCAATATTTACGAAAAACAGAAGGACACAATAGACCTGGTTATCCTGGACATGATAATGCCCAGAATAGGAGGCATTGAGACCTTTGACCGACTCCAATCTATTAATCCCGCAGTCAAGGTTATCGTCTCAAGCGGCTACAGTTCAGACAGCCACTATCAAGCTGTCCTCAAAAAAGGCGCTAAAGATTTTATCCAGAAACCTTATAATATTTATGAACTATATAACCTGGTTCGCCAGGTTCTGGACGAAAGTTGAAATGGCAAGGAGAACAAACAAGGAGTGTCACCCATGAGTGAAGAAAAAAGAAAATACGCGCGGATCAATACCGTGCTGTCCGTCACTTTGTCCGCTGAAAACAGATCCCTGAAGGCAATCGTCTACAACGCAAGTCATAGCGGCCTGTTGATCCAAAGCAGCAAGCCTTTGG
>JAUWMN010000107.1 GCA_030613165.1 Desulfobacterales bacterium | reverse complement strand
GTTATAAAACGAAAACGGTTTAATATCTTGATTTTTAGGTGTCCTGAAGTAGCCATAATGAACTTTCTTACCAATATCCAAAGCAACAATGAGCGTTTTTTCGTTGATAATTTTGATTTTTTCAGTTTTACTATATGTCATGGCTATGCTCCTCTTTTGATTCCGGATTACCAACCAACTTACTGTAACTGGAATCGAAATGAGTATAGCCTTTTTTATTTGAACTCAAGGCTTACTGCAATATAGCAAGCTTTGCATAATGCGACATTTTTCCGTCAGGCAAGGAAGGTGAAAAAATTAACCGGAGGAATACATAAGGTATTTCGAGGATTAAATTTTGAAGCCTGACGCCGCATCACGGAAAAATGGCAATTATGCAAAAGTCTCACATTACCTTAGCGGGAAATACCCTGGTGATCAAGGAATTTGTTTGAATGTGTATTTTGTGCAGTAATCACTTGCCATAATTCGTCAAGACTGGTACAAAAATATTTTTGTGTTATTTGTGTATCATAAAAGACGGAGAAACCTAATAATGGAAGCCTTACCTATATCGGAAAAATATGAATTAGAAACAGTGCCCATTGCGCTTGGCGGGAACAAACTCGATCTTTATCAGGTAAAAAACTGGGGTCACTTTATTGACACCCTTGCGGATAAAGGGGAGGAATATATCAGCCAATTTCCTTTTTGGATCAAGGTATGGAAAGCCTCAATAGTGTTAGCCGACCATCTGCTTCAAATGGAGATTGATAAGGATAAGCAAATACTCGAAATCGGCGCTGGAATGGGGGTTACCGGTCTGTGTCTTGGAGCCTTGGGGTACAGAGTAACGATTACAGACTATGAAGATGATGCCCTTGAACTCCTCCGTATGAATGTGGAACATAATGGACTGGATAATGTATCTGTACAAAAGTTGGATTGGAACAGTCCGGATCTGACAAACAAATATGATATTATTTGCGGTTCGGAATTAGTCTACAATGAAACATTCATACACCCGATCATGGATCTGTTTCGAAATTATCTTGCACCCGGCGGCATCATTTTGATGGCCCATGATATAAGGCGTACGTGTATGATGAAGTTCATCGGTATGGTGACTGGTCGATTTGAGATCGAAAATGTCATAAAAACATTGCGGGGAGATGGTGAGGTTCATAAAATAATAGTCCATACTCTCCGCATAAAACCGGAAGGTCAGAATTAGAATTCAATCTTTCTATAAAGAAACCACATTGTCTTTAAAGTCTACGAAGTAAATAGGATGGATATTACCCTCACTGTCGAGTTCGGCTACGAATCTTTTTAGCTTACTGTTACCGATAACATCTGAAACCTGTCTCTGTAGCATTTCGATATCTACTGTTTCTGTTACGTCACTTTCGGCACGTTTTTTAATCTGAATCAGCATCGGCACATCCTGATTTTTTATGGGAAGGTGAAACTCAAAATCGAAGTTAACTTCCATGCCGGATGAATCTATAATGCCGAACGCCTCAAGACGGTTATAGAGATTTTTACTAATGGTTCCCCAAAGACCGGCGCTCTCCGCACCAAGCTTTTTTTTGTGAAAGGGAAAGATGCAGTTTCGAGAAATGCGATTCTCCTTGCGCAAAAAAGATAATAAACCAGACGAGCGCGGGTCATGTTTGTCTATGTTAGGGTGTGGTTCAGCCACTTCTACACCATCCTTATATGATTTTTTATTTTTAAAATCATCACGTTGCATTGAAATCCTCTGATCATAAGATCATAAGAGGTTTATCAAAAAAAATGATATAGTATTTTACATATCCCTCTTTCTGCATTTTGTACACCTTGCTTATAGTACGTCTTTGGGGAAAAGTCGGCCTCCCCAAATGGTTACCAGGCATTATGTTTGTTTTTCGGAGATTTCCACCATTTTTTAGCGTAATCCCGTTTCTGCCGACTCCGCGATCATTCTATTATGGTCTTTAATAATTTCATCCACACTTTCCTGGATCTCTTTCAGCTTCTCTTCAGAATATGGCGCTACCACTTTCAAGGCAGGATCCATCGGATCTGCCGGGTTAAAATTCTGTAGAGTCAGGCCGGTTGCACCCCGCAATTGTTCTGCCATTTCATAAATTTTATCTTCAGGTAGAAGGGAGGGAACTACGGTGGTACGAAATGTATACGGCACACGATTTTCCAACAAAAGGTTTATACTCTTTCGGATGAGCTCAATCGGTACGGATACTCCAGCGCATGCCGCATAGCTGATTTCATCTAAGGGACCCTTGACATCCATAGCTATCTCATCCACAAGTTTTTCCATGATAAGATAGCGTAAAGTCTCCGGTTGGGTGCCATTGGTGTCGAGCTTAATTTTAAATCCTTCCGCGCGTATTACCTTTATCATTTCAAGAAGTCCCGGATGGATAGTCGGCTCTCCCCCAGAAATACAAACTCCGTCAATCCATTCCCGCATGGAGCGGATACGATCTAAAACAGTATCCAGGGGAATAGAGTCCAGGGACTCGGCCGCAGTGACCAATACATGATTATGGCAAAACGGGCACCTGAAATTGCAGTACGGAAGAAAAAATACTGAACAGACCTTTCCCGGCCAGTCCAAAAAAGAGGTTTCTATAAAGCCTTTAATAGGCGGGATGTTTTCCATACGTCTACTATCTGACACTACCTAACTCTTGTTAATCGTAGCGAGATAGTCCTTTATCTCATCCGCGTCGGCGATGGAGCTTGAATCGTCAAGCACTAAAATCGGAAGACCTTTTGTTTCCACGGTCTCTACTAATTCATGCCAAGCTAGATGGGCTAAAGCGCCTGGATTCTCAGGCCCCAACTCTTCCAGTTTGATTCCCAGCATTTCAAGATCAAATTCTTGTTTTACGTCCTGGCAAGCGCTGCAAAGACTCTTGGTAAAAAGTGTCATGATACCCCCTGTTTCTTAAACTGTCCCTGGTTTCGATATCTATCTTTTAATTCTCCCAGTTTCCCCTTGTTCCAGCTCGAAACCCGGGTAAAATAGCCTGTGATACGGGTGATACCATCCACATCTTCCGAGCCGCAATAGGAACACTTCTCATGCAGACCCCGGCTCACCTTGCCGCACTCTTTACAGGCGGTGAACTCCGGGGAGAACGCGATCTGGTCGTTTTTCGTATACCTAAAGGTTTTTGTCACAAAATTTGCCAACGACTCCTTTGAGGGTTTTGATTCACCCAGCCAAATGTGCGTAATAGCGCCTGCTTCGATGATCGGATGAAATCTCCCTTCGAGCCTTGTCCTTTCAATCGGGTTCATGGAGGCGCCTACATTATATAATGTGGAATTGGTATAATAGATTTCGTTCCTCTTGAGATCTCCCTTTACGATCTCTGTGGCTTCCTCGGGATAATATTGAATGTCGAGTTTGGCAAAACGGTAAGCCGTGCTTTCTGCCGGGGTCTGTTCCAAAACAAACCGCATTCCATACTTTCGGCTTAATTTGTCAGACACAAGTTTCATATGGGCGATTACCTCTAAACCAAATTTCGTGGCCTCATGTGATTCATGCATTTCTTGACCAATATGATATTGAATCAGTTCATTTAAACCAACCATGCCGATCAAGTAGGTGCATCGGTGCATCCTCAGATAAGGAGTCCCATCGAGTTTCATGGTCAGGAGATTCAGAGGACCCGATTTTTCGTTTGAAAGGAGCCTCAGTATGAATTCTCGTTTTTTGCTATGCGCATCGGCTGTTATCTTCATCATCTCCGTGATATTTTCAAACAAGCGGGTATTATCTTTACCGGATCTGTAGGCAATTCGAGGGAGATTCAGTGTTACATTCTGGAGCGCTGAATACCGCATCTTCCATGGCTCTTTGGCATCTTCAAGATCCGATTGTTCCAGTTTAAAGCTTAGCCGGCAACATTCGGATATCTTGGCAGTGCTCCCACGGTCAAAGACAAAGTAGGTGTTCCCTTTGTCCGCGGCAACATCACAGATATGATTCAAAAACTTCTCGTGCCCCGGTGTCTTGAAAAACTTTTCTGTTATGTGTACAAGCGGTTTTGGAAAGAAAAAGGGCCGCCCTGATGCATCCCCTTCTTTAAAGACATCAAAAAGTAACCATACAAATCTCTGGGCGTCCTTTTCATATTCCGCGTATGTCTTGCCGGTATAAGTCCCACCCGGTCCTATCGCCGGGACGTCTTCAAAGTGTTTTGGAACCTCCCAATATAGATTAATGTCGGAAAAGATGGCCTGTCCCCCGCGTGCCACTGCCTGCTGGGAAAACTCGAAAATCAACATCTGGGCAAGCTGTTTTACCTCCCGATCACTAAGATCCACGAGATATGGAGCGAAAAAGAGATTAACCGCATCCCAGCCGATGGCCCCGGCAAAGTTGCTCTGCAGGGCGGCTGCAAACTTGACCATATGTGCAAGTAGAACCTCGGGATGCTTGGCCGGTTTTGCCATTGCAAGGGAATTAGGGAGGTTCAGCCCGAATTTTTTCAAGTACTCCAGGGATTGGCCGGAGCAGTAGGGTCGATCAATAAACCCAAGGTCGTGAAGGTGTATGTCGCCGCGCATATGGGCCTCTCCGACATCTTGAGTAAAGACGTTTAAGAGTGCGTACTCTTTTTTGATCCCTTCGGCCAGCGTCAGATTGGTGGCTTCAGGCCCGTGCGGGACATTTGCGTTTTCTTTATTGGGATGCATGATCATCTGTTCCGCGTCATAAAGCGGCACCCCAAGCCGGGTATGCATCATACGTGCCTGCTCCAGGCCCCGTTCTATCAACTTTGCGTCGACCAACTCGCGGATCAGGGGAGCTGTCAGCATCTTGATTCCGGACGAGAGAACCTGTTGTTCCACTTCCAGGCTGATCGCATCTGCTGTGTCACGATCCACATAGGTCTCGCGAACGAGCGCGTCTACGATCTTTTCGCGGTTCCAACCGTCGATCGCCTCTTTTGATGTATGTACAAAGAGCGCCATGTCGGTTGTTTCTTGCATTCGTTTTTCTTGTTCAGGAGATGATAATTGTACTACAGATCCCATAGAAGTCACCTTTCGTTATCATAAAGATTATAAAAAAAACTAAAAATAATTCACCGCAAAGGCGCAAAGTTTCAAAATGCTATAAACAAGCTTACTGATTCAATTTTCAGGAGATAAGTCGAATATCGAAATTTAGGAATTTAAATTTTCATTGAATTCACGGTCCAGAAATTCCACAATTTCTTTGTGATGTTTTTCCTTGCGCTCTTTGCGCCTTTGCGGTGAGATAAATAGTTACGTTTTTTCAAAGGACTTAAGGAGTTGTAAAAGACTCAAACATCCCATATGCTGTGTACTGAGATAAAGTAAAACACAACATATAGGTGTTGTCAAGATGGCAACTCAAAGAAAAATGAAATGGGAAAAGACGTCAAAGGAATTTCCAAGGATATTTATACGTTCGGGAGCAAAAAAAAATGATCTATAACCTCATAAAGTGAGTTTTATGAAGGAACAAGAGTATAAGTTCGGCTGCAAAAAAAAATGATGGTTTCGTAAAAAACCTTCCTATAATAAAAACATCTTTGCCAGCGAAGACTTAAACGGCGGAACAGCAATCCCTTTTTCTGTTATGATTCCTGTAACATATCGATTCGGAGTCACATCAAAGGCGGGATTTTCCACTAATACACCGGCAGGGGTTACACGTTTTCCTTGGAAATGAGTAACCTCTTCGGGAGGACGCTCTTCTATCGGAATCTGATCGCCTGTTGGAGTGTTTCTGTCGATAGTGGAAAGAGGAGCGGCAACGTAAAAGGGAATTTTATGGGTCATGGCCAGGACTGCCACCATATAAGTTCCGATCTTGTTCGCTACATCACCGTTGGCCGCGATCCTGTCCGCCCCCACAATCACCGCATTCACCTTCCCTTGGCGCATGAGATAGCCTGACATATTGTCTGTGATCAAGGTTACCGGGATATTGGATTTTATCATTTCCCAGGCGGTAAGTCGTGCTCCTTGAAGAAAGGGGCGGGTCTCGTCCGCAATGACTGTGATTCTTTTTCCTGCCTCCACGGCGGCCCGGATGACACCGAGCGCCGTGCCATAACCTCCGGTGGCCAGCGCTCCGGCATTACAATGCGTAAGGACGCAATCACCATCTTTCAACATCGTTTGGCCATGACGCCCCATCTCGCGGTTGATGGCAATGTCTTCGGAAAGCATGTTTTGGGATTCTTCAAACAAAAGGGCCTTGATCGAGTCTACTCCGTCTGCGGCACGATCGCAGACCAGGCGCTCCATCCGTTCCACAGCCCATGCAAGATTGACCGCGGTAGGACGCGCGGCCTTTATTTC
>JAUWMN010000134.1 GCA_030613165.1 Desulfobacterales bacterium | reverse complement strand
GCAGGTCTGGCACGGTAAGGGGTGATCTTTTGTTCCATCATTTCCTGGGAAGAGCCTGCCACGAATACGTTTTTAAGAGATATACATATGGCGCGGTCATTACGGGGCGCCCTGATCGGAGCCAAAACAGTGTCCTGGCTGCGTATACAGAGGAATATTATGTGCACCAGCAAGGAGAGGGTTAAAAAGAGCGGTAATTTGTTTTGTTTCGTTTGCAGCATCTTAGTTGATATAGAGTTTCAGAAAAAAAATTAGTTTTTGGATATAACACCACATTGCTTAAATAACTTTGAAACAAACTCTTAAATTAGGACACAGATTTTCACAGATACACACAGATAGTGTTTTGTAATAAATATCCTGCTAATCTGTGTTCATCTGTGTCCAAAATAGAAATTCTTATCAAAAACTCCATCTTCGTGATCAGTTACTTTCACGTGTGTATTGATGACTAATATGTATGTTTTCTGCGCCGGCCCGTTTGGCCATGTCCATAATGCGCACGAACAGATCGTAAGCAATAGTCCGGTCCCCTCGAAAGATTATCTCTCGCTGGGATCTTGTCTTCATTAGATTGCCGAGACGTTCGGAAAGCTCGTCTAACACCACCAGCTCACGGTTGAGATAGATTGTTCCGGTTTTGTCTACTGTGACCACGATTTCCTGTTTTTCGGCTGCTTCCTGGTTCCTTGCCTCCGGGAGGTTCAGCTTGATTGAAGGTTGCACGTAACTGGAGCTGAGAAGAAAAAAGATCAGCAACAAAAAGACGATATCTACCAGCGGGGCAATGCTGAGCGTTATCTGACTCTTGTTTCGCCTTCTAAATTGCATCTACTGTTTCTTCCTTTTCTCTTGTGCTATGCTGTGCCACCCGAAGATGGCCGTGCACCTGCCCGAATCCCAGGAGTTCATTCAACACGGAAACAAAGTAATGCATACGTGACTGGGTCTTATCTACTCGCGCTTCAAAATAGTTGAATGCGGCCATTGCGGGTATGGCGATACTCAAGCCTACCGCTGTAGTCAGGAGCGCCTCCCAAATGCCTCCCGCAAGGAGCCCAACATCCGCTTGGCCCCCTGCTTGAACCTGTTTGAAGGCGAGGATCATGCCGGTAACGGTTCCGAGAAGCCCAAGGAGAGGAGAGATGTGAGCAATGGTGGCCAATTTATTCAGGTGATTTTCCAACTGTTCTAAGGCCACGCTTCCCTCCCGGTGGAGGATTTCCTCACGGTCTTCTTTTTTCAGGTGAAGGTTTGAGAGATAGACTTCGCCTATACAGGCTAAAGGGCCGCGTGTTTTACGGCAGAGTTCAAGGGCCTCAACGGTCTTTTTTTCCTGTACCAACTTCTTTACGGTTTCCATAAGTTCGACGGCAGGCCCCTGGTTTCGGATAAAATATGTCACCCGTTCGCAAATAATAGCCACTGCCGCTATTGAACAAAAAAGCAGCGGCCACATAAAAAATCCGCCTTTTTCAATCAGAAAAAACATGTTAGCTCCTGAGCCAGTTTCAAAACGTCCCCTTTTACCCAATCTCTGCGTCAGGCTCAAATTCTAATCCTCGAAATACATCAAGTATTCCTGTGGTTAGAATTTTCACCTTCCTTGACCTTGGGACAAAATTGAACATTTTGAAATTGGCTCTCCTGTAAACCAATAAAAAAGCCACGAACGCAGAGTCTTTTTCTAAAGACAAACAGCCTTCGTGGCGTGAATGTATCCTGTATCTGTGGCTTGGTGGGTGTTTATTATCTTCTAAAAGTGTGCCCATTCATCGGGACCAAACGATCCTGCAAGATCGAAGTTCTTTATCAAATAATAGATATACCTTAGAGGAACAAAGCCGGGGTGTCAATAGAAAACCGGACACCCCCCCTTCTTACGTTCTCTTCAAATGCTCCCTAACAAATTCATATATATGCCTGAAAGGATCTTCCTTTTCACGACCGAGGAGTTCATTCAAAACGTACCACTGACACACAGATCGCGCGAAACCAACAGGAGAACCTCCTGCAAGGGAGCGTAAAGCAACCGTTTGAAATTTTAACATCTCCGCCAGTATATTGCTTCTCAAACGATCTACGTTCATTTTGTCCTCCTTGGTTACTTGTTGTTCATCGGCAAATAGCCAATTGGCGAAATTTTTCCGGGTGGACGGTTGTTAGGCGCTTGACCTCATGGCAAAACATGGGTATAAATATTGATGGCGTCGTAAAAAGTCCAATCTACTGCGTTGTAGTAGTTTTTCAGGCATTCGACATACCATATGTATGCCTTCATACCTGAAAATCTACTACGCCTTGTATATTGACCTTTTTTACTTAGCCATCCTTTATCAAACTCAAGACTTTTTACGAATTCATCAATATTGATAATGATAAAAATTTGTGTCTAATCTGCATTATGACCCAGATAAATACTTATGTCAAGCATTTATCTGGGCTACGGCCCGCTTCTATAGACGCCGCCTGTATTCGACCAATCGTGGCTATGCGCTGACAATGAATTGTTTTTATAGCCTATTTGATTTATAGTGTAGAATGGAAGGGCCAAGAATGATGCCCGAAATGGGATTGAAGGAGCGGACAAGGTGGGCGCTAAACCAGGCTGTCAAGACCAATAACCTGTCAAATGAGAAGTTGAGTAAGCTGTTAGGGGTCAACAAAAACACAATTAACAGCTACCGGACTAAAAAGACACCTCCAAGCGTGGCATTTATCCAAAGCCTTTCAGATCATTTTGGTTTTAACCCCGCATGGCTTGTGACCGGAGAGGGTCCAATCTATATGGAGGGGGGTGACGAGGAAGAGAGCTTTTCCCCGGATACCGGGGGTGGGGAAACAAAATCATTCCGTGTTGAGGCGCCCAAATCAGAATATGGGACAGCCAATTTTAAAATATCTGAGATGCTCTACAAGGCAACAAAGGTGCTTGAATCAGATACTATTTACAGCAAAGCACTAACCGGCAGCATCAATGCTCTTTATCAGGCAATCAAAAGAGAAGAGAAGTAGATGCCGCCTATTTTTCGTCCAGAATTTCCCTTATCTTATGAGACCACCCTTTAATGTCAAACGGCTTTTGAATGAAACCATTACACCCTTGTTCCAGTATCTCCATTGCTTGACCATCAATGCTGTATCCGCTGCATAAGAGCACCTTTATGTTAGGAGTGATCGCCTTCAGCAGATCATAGGCTTCGCCGCCACCCATGTCGGGCATGATCATGTCCAGGATAACCAGGTCAATCTTATCTTTCTCTTTTTTATAGACATCTACTGCTTCGCGTCCGTTCCTGGCCTCAAGTACGGTATAACCCAGAGTGTTTAAAACTCTGACACTTAGCTTCAAAACTTGCTCTTCATCGTCTACCAAAAGGATTGTTTCTGTCCCTCTGATCACCTGGTCAGCAACTTTTACAGATCTTTCAATTTCCCGTTCAGATACGGGCAGGTAGATTGTAAAAGTAGTCCCCCGGCCTTTCTCAGACTCTACGTCAACATATCCCTTATGGTTTTCGATAATTCCATAAACAGAGGCTAATCCCAGGCCGGTGCCCCGGCCCATCTCTCTGGTGGTAAAGAACGGGTCAAATATTTTTTCCTGCGTCTCCTTGTCCATGCCCACACCAGTATCTCTAACTGAGAGCAACACATAGGCGCCTGGCTCCATATGAGATGGCCTCACTTGAATCTCTTCGTGGGTAATAGCGCGTGTTTCCAGATAGAGGTCTCCGCCGGCCGGCATCGCATAGGCGGCGTTCACATAGAGATTCATCAAGACCTGCTCGATTTGCCCTGCATCCGCTTCAACAGGTGGCGAGCCCTCCTGGAGCTTTAGATGAATGGGAATCTGTTTTTTGGTCCTGCCAAAGGCTGTAGAGCTTTCTCTAACCACATCGTTTAAGTTGATCGGTTTTACCTCATACTTTCCGCCCCTTGCAAAACCGAGAAGTTGACGTGTGAGGGTAGAGGCGAGAGTAGCCTGTTTTTCAATCTCCTTCAGTAATTCATGATGAGGATTCGTTGGGTCAAGATCCATAGCTATCAACTGTGCATTGCCCCGCATGACCGTTAATATGTTGTTAAAATCGTGCGCAATCCCTCCGGCCATGGTTCCGATAGATTCCATCTTCTGGGCGTGCAAGAATTGGGCTTGCATCCTTTCTTTCTCTTCCTCCGCCCGCTTGCGTTCCGTGATGTCAACGTTGACTTCAGCACATAACCACTCACCCGTACTATTTTGAAAGGGTATGGTAGTAACCTGGATCGGTCTATTTCCCTCTTTTACCAATACTTCCTCGGTGACCTGAGGAGATTTCGTCTCCAGGGCTTTTACGATTCCGCAGTCTGGGCAGACTTCACTTCGGTCCATAAAATATTGATAACACTTCCTTCCTGTTGGGTCGCCGTATACTTTTTGCCACTCGGAATCAATATATCGAATATTAAACTCTGCATCGATAATGTCGATACCTGTTTTTGTCGCGCCGAGAATGAACTCTATTTGCTGATTGAGCGTTTTTAGTTCCTCTGCGGAGCGTTTGCGTTCGGTAATATCTCGGCAAATTTCCACCACTGTCTTTGGATGACCTTTTTCATCTCGTGCGGCAACGCTTGCTGTACACCAGAAGGCTATTTTGTTCCCCTTGGTGTCCACAACTTCTGCTTCATCATGGTAAGTTTTGCCATCGTTGAAACACTTTTTTACCACACATGGATCACAAGCCTTGTCGCGTCCACGGTAAGCGGAATAGCACTTTTTTCCGATCAGGTCTTGTCCGAACAATCTTGTTGATACATCGTTGACCCAGACAATGGTAAAATCTTTGTCCAGCATGGTCATGCAATCGGTTACAGAGTCAATAATCCCCGAGAGTTTCTCCTCACTCTCTCTCACCGCCTCCGATGATTCGGCAATTTCCTTCAAGTACTTTGTCTCTGCTTCAAGCTCGGTTTTTTTCTTCTGGGTTCTAAAAAGAAAAACTCCTCCGGTTCCAAACACCAATACGATAAGTCCTGCAAGTCCAAATGTGTTCCTTGCATGTCTATTAATGGGGCCTGCGATTTCAGAATAAGGGAGGGCTATGATCAAACCCCACGTTCTGTCCCCTACAGCAACCCTCTTGAAAGTCACTAAGTCGTTCTTATCAGTTACACAATTTATGAATATCCCACTTCCCTCACCTTCGACCTTTATTCTGTTAAGGTAATTATGCTCCTCTCGGATGTGCTCTTTTAACCTGCTTTCATCAAAAATCTCGCCTCGCTCCACATGCATTTTTCTGATTACATCAAGCACGGGCATCCCCACAAACTCTTTTTCCGGGTGTGAAAGAACAACCTCTTTATCATCAAAAAGCCATGCATAGCCCTCCCTGCCCGCCTTGATCGGTTGTATAAAGCGTTTAGAGATAGTACCGGTTTGAATCATCCATCGAATCATTCCTGCAAATTCACCCTTATAAAATACCGGTTCTGAGATGGATATGGCAAGATTATCAAGGCTGTTATAAA
>JAUWMN010000143.1 GCA_030613165.1 Desulfobacterales bacterium | reverse complement strand
CGTGCAATATAAATGCTACCTGAGCGACGGCACTGCCCTGGTTATAGATAACCCGGCTCTTTACCCGGACCCGAGTATAATCGCAAAGACCGAGGAGCCGTATATCAGGGCGTCGATTATGATGCCGGAGAGATACATGGGAGCTATTATGAAGCTCTGCCTGGACCGACGAGGCGTAAACAGCAACTACCAGTACCTGAAGAGCGACAGGATCGAAATCACATTCGAACTTCCCCTTGCCGAGGTTATCTACGACTTCTATGATAGGCTAAAGACCGTCACGCAGGGATACGGCTCGTTTGACTATGATCTGATCGATTACCGGGAGAGCGACCTGGTCAAGCTCGACATACTGGTCAATGGAGAGCGGGTGGACGCCCTGTCTCAACTGACGCACCGTGACGGGGCGGTTGAAAGGGCGAGACATGCCTGCAAAAAACTAAAAGAGGAAATCCCCAGGCAGATGTTCAAGATCGCCATTCAGGGGGCCATTGGAGCGAAGATCATTTCCAGAGAAACCGTTTCAGCCTTTAGGAAAGATGTCACCGCCAAGTGTTACGGAGGGGACATCTCCAGAAAACGAAAGCTCCTTGAAAAGCAGAAAAAAGGGAAAAAGCGGATGAAGATGGTAGGCAACGTCATGATCCCGCAGTCGGCCTTCTTGTCAGTGCTTAAGACAGATACGGATTAGCGCTTAAAGTGAGAACTTTTTGAGACCTTTGCGTAACGCGACATTTTTTCGTTGCGGACATAATTCTCGGACAGCCTCCGCAGCAACCGCCTGGGCGGACTTCTTGGCCCCGGAATTGGACGCTCAAGCCGGCGATGTGCAGCAAGGAGATGCTTAATAAATATGACACGAGCGTTCTCGACAGGTTTGCTGACTGTTCTGGCGATAGCAGTCTTAACGTCCGGCGTATATGCTGAAGCCCTGAATAGTACAGACACAAACGCTGTTGTGGAAGGAAACACCTCGTTTGCGTTTGATCTTTACAAGCACTTGAAGGATGCAGAGGGTAATCTGTTTTTTTCTCCCTACAGTATCTCAACAGCGCTTGCCATGACCTATGCCGGAGCGCGCGGAAAGACCGAGAAACAAATGGCTGGAGCGCTCCACTTCACATTGGATCAAAAACGGCTTCATCCCGCATTTGCCTGCCTCGAAGCACAGTTCAACGCTGCGCAAGGAAACAGAGACATTGAACTCAATGTCGCAAACGCTCTGTGGGTCCAGAAAGACTATGTTTTCCTCAAAGAGTTTCTCGATTTGACAGCGAAAAACTACGGAGCTGCGCCTAACCATGTAGATTTTAAAAGAGCTTGTGAGGCGGCGCGCAAGGAAATCAACGCGTGGGTGGAACAGAAAACGAAAAACAAGATCAAGGATTTAATAAAGCGTGGTGTTCTCGCTCCTCTAACGCGTCTTGTTCTAACAAACGCCGTTTATTTCAAAGGTAACTGGGGGTCTCAGTTTAACAAGAGCCATACGAAGGAGGGTCTGTTCCGGCCGGCTACCGGCAAGTCGGTCAAGGCGCCCCTTATGACTCAGACACAGGAGTTCAGATATACGGAAAGTGACAGCTTGCAGATTCTTGAATTGCCTTACGTCGGGGACGATCTCTCGATGATTGTACTGCTGCCCGGGAAGATTGACGGCCTGGCTCAACTTGAAGCCGATCTGAACCCGGAAAACCTTAACGCATGGATGGGTCTTCTCAGGAAGAGAGAGGTTGTGGTATTTTTGCCAAAATTCAAGATGACATCTCAACTTAGCCTTGCTGAAACACTTGCCTCGATGGGCATGCCTGATGCGTTTGGCGCAAATGCCGATTTTTCAGGAATGGACGGCACGAAAACGCTGTATATTTCCGATGTAATCCACAAAGCATTCGTGGATGTTAATGAAGAAGGCACTGAGGCGGCAGCGGCAACAGCAGTGGTCATGCGGCTTACATCCGCGCTTCCCACACCGCTTCCGGTATTTCGCGCAGATCATCCGTTTGTATTCCTGATCCGTGATAAACACTCGGGAAGCATCCTGTTCCTTGGCAGAATTGTCGATCCGACCTAAGGCTCCCCGTTCCCCGAATGCACTGGTGAGGTGAAAAAATGTTCTCACCGGGCTGCTTTAGTTTTAGCAGCCATTAAGCGAAACTTTTTTTTCAAAAATTTCAAAGTATTTTTCGAATATTTTTCGAAAATGAAAACCATAAATCGCGAAGGTAACCGCCATCGGAAAAAGTCGCGGGCGTCTGAATATAGTCCAAAAAAACAGCCTCCAATAATACAACCTCTCTTTTCCTATTATTCCTATAAATAGCATAGACTTAAATAACGCTCCAAGATAGTCCAAACGAAATCGAAATCTCTTTTTTTGTAACGGGCTATATTCCTTCATGAATGTCTTAACTCTTTCATAGTAATACTTAGGGGAATAAACCGTATTGAGAATCTTTTTATAGCCGTCAATAAGCGCTTCACAGTTCATCCTGGGAATGAAATTGATTGAAAAATCCGTGTTGGCACCGGAAGCAACCTCCAGCAACCGCTTCTCTTTTTCAAGACGCCGGTAGAGTTGTGTGCTTGGGAGAACATGCAACAGACCGACCATTGCCGTGACAATTCCGCTGTTCTGGATGAACTTGATCTGTGTTTCAAAAATTGAAAGCGGGTCATTATCAAACCCCACAATAAAGCCTCCCTGCACCTGCAGCCCAAAATGCTGGATTTTTTTAACACACGCGATCAGGTCGCGATTTTTATTCTGAAACTTACTGCATTCAGCCAGGCTTTCCTCGTTCGGGGTTTCAATGCCGACAAACACTGTGTCAAATCCCGCTTTAACCATTAATCGCATAAGTTCTTCATCATCGGAAAGTTCTATGGATGCTTGCGTATTAAAATAGAACGGGTACTTTTTTTTCTTCACCCATTCAGCAATGGCCGGCAGGATCTCTTTTTTCAGCTTCCTTTTATTCCCGATAAAATTATCATCGACAAAAAAGACCCCGCCCCTCCACCCTCGCGAGTAAAGGTTTTCCAACTCTTTTATTACCGGGGCGTTATCTTTTGTTCGCGGTTTGTGCCCGTAGAGCAAAGTGATATCGCAAAACTCGCAATTAAAGGGACAGCCTCGTGAATACTGAATATTCATCGTGACATATTTCTTCATATTAACAAGTTTCCAGAGCGGGATAGGCGTCTTTTTTATGTCCGCCCATTGATTAGATGTGTAAACAGGTTTCGCGCGTCCGTTTTTTAAATCTTCCAAAAAGAGTGGCAGTGTAATCTCAGCCTCATTAAGCACAAAATGGTCTACATCCTTGAATTCTTCATGTCCGGTCGTAAAAAGAGGCCCGCCGGCCACAATCTTAACGCCTGTTTTTTTACATCTCGCAATGATCTCTTTCACGGATTCTTTTTGAACAGTCATGGCGCTTACAAAAACAAAATCAGCCCATTCAAGGTCTTCATCGTTCAGGCCGCGCACATTCATATCCACAAGTTTTTTCTTCCACTCTTCAGGAAGCATGGCCGCCACGGTCAATAATCCGAGGGGAGGGTGACTCGCCTTTTTAAAGATAAATTTTAAGGCATTCTTGAAACTCCAGAAAGTGTCCGGATACTCCGGATAAACAAGAAGTATTTTCATCGTAGACTCCTTTGATCAGCCATTTGAGACCGGGTACTTACCGGCTGATAGCAAAGCTTCTTTATGGCTGTGGACTGCGGCTCTTGGAATGTGTTCGGTTTCGGGTCGAGGATAGCGATTTTGAATAGAATCAAATAAGTGTGATGGAGAAGGAATGAGAGGTCGGTCTGCGCTTCCTGAGCAATTAAAACAAATTTTATCAGATCAACTGGAACGAATCAAGATAATACACGAACAGGACTTGAAAAAATGTCCCTCAAAACTGTATTTATTAGCTTAACTTCGAACTGGCAAGTCGGTTCAGGCTGACCCCGGATTCAATGGCTACTTTCTGATATCGAGTTGTCCTCAAAGTGTAACTTCATAGGATTCCTTGTTAATTACTAATAAATACGAATTGGCACAAATGTTTTATAGCTATGTTTGTTGCTCTTCGGGACGCCTTAAAAGCTTTTGTGGAGCGTAAATTGCAAATCAGGCTCAACAAAATAGTTTGTTGTGTACTCATACTCCACAAAATTTTAAGGACACCACTCACGACAACACTGCTCGCCCTTCTAACGAGAGAATGGGGGACAGCTCTTCATTCTTGAGAGATGTGAAAAATGAAGACCCAGTTCCTTTGTTTCTTTGCGGTGAAAGTTATGTTGCTTCTACGCAGCAATAGGTTTTATCTCATCAAAAACAGCTTGATTTATCTGGCTAAGCTCCCAGTTGTTTTGTAAGTTAAGCCAAAATTGAGGACTTCCTCCTAAGGCCTTTGAAAGCTTCATTGCCATTTCAGCGCTTATGCCTCTTTTGCCTCTGCATATTTCATTAATCGTTTTAGGCAACACCCCTATATGTTTTGCAAGAGCAGACTGGGTGAGTCCAACCTCCTCCAATTCATCTTTCAGCACTTCGCCGGGATGTATAGGCGTAAAATGTATTCTATTCATTTTAAAAAGGCCTTTTGGTTCAAGATTCGGATAGTTGTTGTTCTATTATTTGAAAGATTTCATCAGTGGCTCTCTCAACACTCTTTAGCCAATCCTTCACATCATCTGAATTAAACCGAAAATAGTCTCCATAGTTTCCCTTTTCTCGTCTGTCAAAAAGGGTGTTATAGAGCCGTCCCGTTTTTTTGGAAAGCTTTTCTGTTCGTATCCAATTCTTATTCAGAAAAGAACGCACTGCGGTATGCTTACTTGGATGTATTCCTTCTGTTGCCAAAAGGGCTATTACAGCATAAAAACAAGAGTAGTAGAGTCGATTTACAGCGTCGTTGTGATGCTCCTTTTCATACATCAACCTGGCGGCGGATAATGCCTCTTTGGACCGCTCCATACGATATCGAATCAGGACTATCTCGGGCTCGTTCATATTCGGATCCCTTCCGTTCGAATATTGTTGAAAAGCGGCATAACCTGTCCCAGCGGGCTCTGGAAAAAAGTCTTTTCATAAATGTGAACACTTAGAATTACATCAGATTCATATTCCAGATCATAAAGAGCAAAACTGATTTCGTCTTCCAGTTCTCGTGTGAGTGCTCGATCTACCAAAATAAAGATATCGTAGTCAGAATCCGGCCTCGCCTCGCCTCTCGCACGCGATCCGTACAGGAAGACCTCCGCCTCAGGTTCTATGCCGGCTACAATATCGTGGCATCTTTCTAACAGCTTTTTCTCCAGTGTCCCATGGGGCCATTCCGAAAGTCTTTTCATTTTTATTGTCCCCTT
>JAUWMN010000231.1 GCA_030613165.1 Desulfobacterales bacterium | reverse complement strand
ATTGTCAAACGTCCTTTACGGCGTAAGAAAGAAGGAGTGTTTCGGACTTTTTACGAAACCATTATTATTATATCGGAAATAAATAGAAATATTTCAAGAGGTAGTGACGGGGATAATGCTCAACAGGTAAGGTGAAAGGCCGCGGCCACACACCTGCCGGCACGGAGATGCTCATTGTATGTTTTTGTGGCAGGATCGGATCTTTGAACAATAAGGAGTATGTTTCGTTCATTCAACGCAGCGGCAATGTCGGCGGCAGGCTGCATTAGACCCGAAGCGCCCTGGCCTATTACACACACTTCGACGTCATCGGTAAGTATATCGGATATCTCGGACAGTGTAACCTTATGGCCGGCAGCCCGCCACCAGTTGGGAATAACCAGGTCGTTGAGAATCTTGATATCAGAGCGGTATGTGACGCCATTGACTGTAATTGAGCCAAAACTATAGCTGTCTATCATCTCTCTCTCCTCTCAATAGCTCCCCAATACCTTTAGGTATTCGGTCTTTTCCTTGAGCTGATCGAGTACCGGTTTGAATTCCGTGGCATCGACATCGGCCTCAAGATCGACATAGAACATGTATTCCCAAGGCTTTCCCGGAATAGGACGGGACTCTAATTTGACCAGGTTGATTCCATTGTCTGAAAATATCTTCAAAGTTTCGAACAATGCCCCGGGAATATTTCCGGTGGAGTAGATAAGGGAGGATTTTTTGCCCGGCCTCTTATCTCTCTTTTCTTTGGCGATTACTACGAACCGGGTGAAGTTTCGGGGGTTTGTCTCTACTCCTTCCTTGAGGACTTCCATTCCATAGAGGGCTGCGGCATCCTTGCCGGCAAGGGCGGCTGCTGAGCGGTCCTTGCTTTCCGCGGTTCTTTTTACCCCGGTCGCGGTATCCCTTACGGAAATCATTTCCCAGTTGTCCTGTCGCTTCAAAAACTCGTGGCACTGCTGGAATCCTTGGGGGTGGGAAAATATGCGTCGTATATCGTCTATCTTTGTTCCTGGACGCGCAATGAGACTGTGAACGATCCGGAGCACAATTTCTCCTACGATCTTGACATCGTACTCAAGCAAGAAGTCATAATTCTCATGGATACTGCCGGTCAAAGAATTTTCAAGGGGTACTATCCCACAATCGGCGGCCCCATCTTTAACCGACTCAAACACGTCTTTAAAGGAGGGCTTCGGGACCATGGATATGGCGCCTGATTCACCAAAAAATTGCGTGCAGGCCTTGTGACTGTAATTTCCATATTCACCGAGAAACACGACGGTTTTAGTTTTTCCGGCCTGTGCCGCAGCGCCTGTTTTTTCAACCACGGTTTCTTTGTCAAGATAAGAAAAATCGACTTGCTTTCCTACGACCGGAGCGATGACATAGATATCGCGCATTAACCTTTCAAACTGTTCCGGATACAGGCTTTGCGGGCCGTCTGAAAGAGCATTTTCAGGGTCATGATGAACTTCTACGATCAATCCATCCGCCCCGGCGGCTATGGATGCCCGCGCCATAGGGCTTACCTTTTCCCGAAGTCCGGTGGCATGGCTTGGATCGATGATAATCGGGAGATGCGAGAGTTTTTTGATGACAGGCACGGCCGTAAGGTCCAAGGTGTTGCGGGTAAAGGTCTCAAAGGTGCGGATACCGCGTTCGCACAGTATGACGTTATTGTTTCCCTCGGACAGAATATATTCGGCTGCCATGAGCCACTCTTTAATGGTGGCGGCAAGTCCTCCTTTAAGTAGAATCGGCATCCCCGTTCTGCCCGCCACTTTGAGGAGCTCAAAGTTTTGCATGTTGCGCGCGCCGATCTGGATGACATCCACATATTTCATCATAAGGTCAGCCTGAGCGGTGGAGGTCATCTCCGTTACAATCCTAAGGCCGGTTTCCTCTCGTACCTCAGCAAGAATCTTCAATCCTTCCTCTTCCATCCCCTGAAAAGAGTAAGGAGAAGTGCGGGGCTTGAATGCGCCACCTCGAAACATCACCGCTCCGTATCTCCTGACCTTCTTGGCAATGGTCATTGCCTGCTGCCGGCTTTCAACCGCGCAAGGGCCCGCAATGACCACAATCCGGTCCCCGCCGACAACCACATTTCCCACGCGGACAAGGGTGTCCTCCGGGTGAATTTCGCGGCTGACCAGTTTGTACGGTTTAGAGATAGGGACTACCTTGGCCACTCCGGGAAGGAGTTGGTAATACCGCAGATCCCTGCTTACCTTGCCAACGGCCCCGATGATCGTTTCTTCCGTGCCCTCGATCTCACGGATAATGCAGCCGTCCGCGCTTAGGACCTCTTTGATACGCTTTTTTTCCTCCGGAGAAATTTTCTTTTTAAGTATAAGAATCATGGCATGTGCTCCTGATTTGTGTCCATCCTTGTTTTTTAACCCAACATATTGTGTTCCTTGAAGGAAAAATATCCATCAGAAGTAATGATAATATGATCAAGAGGAGTCAGGTCTACCGCGCGACAGGCGTTGACTAATTTTTGGGTCAGGGAAATATCTTGCTTGCTCGGACCCGATTCCCCTGAGGGATGATTGTGGGCGAATATTAGCGAGGAGGCATTTAATTCAAAGGCACGTTTTATGATCTCTCGTGGGTATGCCACAGATTGGTTTATCGTTCCTTTGAATAGGATTTCCGCGGACAGTATGAGGTTGGCGTTGTTCATATAGATAACCTTGAACACTTCTTCTTTTAGGTTTGCCATTGATAAAGAGAGATACTCGGCTACATCTTCAGGGCCTTGCGCCTTGACCCGATCGATCAGTTCCTCTTTTAACTGTCGTTTGACAAGTTCAGTTACGGCGAGAAGTTGTGAAATCTTGGCAGGTCCCAGTCCTTTTATAGCTTTTAGGTCTTTTTTAGTCGCGTGAAGGAGTCCTCTCAGTCCATTAAAATTGTGTAATAGATGACGACTCAAAGAGACCGCGTTTTTTCCTTGAGTGCCGGTTCGCAGCAATATGGCAACCAGCCCCGCGTCTGAAACGTATTCGGGTCCCTTATCCAAAAGGAGTTCTCGGGGCCGTTCCGATTTCGGCCAATTTTTTATACTGTCACGTGACATATGTATCTTGATTTTGTAATTGTTTAGCCACGAATAAACACGAATTTACACAAATACGGCTAAATAATGATCAGTGTTCAACCAGAAGCAGTAGATTTTGTCCTGAGACAAGGCCGCACAAAGGTTTCCACCGGAGGCGTAGTCCCGCCTGGGCGGGATCGAGGATAGAAACCTGCGGAGAACGCAGTATCGGGGCAAAAGATGCTGCTTCTGGTTGAACACTGCCTAAAGTTTAAGAATTGAATGTATATCCACATCTTTGAAAAGCGAGAAGTGCGCGGCGGCTGTCTCCTGATATTCGTCAAGCTTGGGGCAGTACTCTACGTGCCGACAGATCTCCTTTTCTGTATATTGAGGACAATTAAGGCACGGGCTTTTCTTGAGGAGATCAAATTTCTTGGACACTTCCTCGTTTCGCCGGAGCGCCATAACTTTTTTCCCGTTCAAATTCAAAGCTTATTACCTTATCTCGCTTACTTCAATTCTTTTATAATATCCGCAAGGGTTCCGGTTGCGTTCATGTATACCTTTATACCCATTTGCTGAAAGGTTGAATAAAGGTTGCCTTTCATAT
>JAUWMN010000048.1 GCA_030613165.1 Desulfobacterales bacterium | reverse complement strand
TGTTGGTAACGTACAGAAAATCTACACAAAACTTGTTAAGCTGTCAATTTGTTTATATAGACAGAGATATATGAATAATGAGATGCAGTGAAACTTAAGGAAAATAGAACTTTTTCCGACAAAATCAGGGCACAGATTTTCACAGATACACACGAATCAGAATTTGCAATTCGGGAATTCTTGTAATAGAATAGCTTACCTATGGACAAACACAAGTCTGAAATTGACCTCGAAAATATATTCTCCCTTTTAGCCGGCGATAACCTTCAAGACAAAAAGAAGGCCCGCGAGCTCAAGTCCTCCTTTTTTGAGACCTTTGCGCGGACGTGGAAAGACGGAAATGTCAACCTAAGGCAAAAGATGATCCGTTTTGCAGGGGAATTAGAGGTAGAAAATGGGCTGCGACCAATCCTGCTCGGCTTGGGAGATAGTGTCCGGACAGTGAGAGAAGAGGCAAAAAAGTCTCTCGAAAGGCTTGCCCAACAGCTAACGGTCCCAAACAAAGGGGGCAAAGACCGGCCTGCGTCTTTAGTAAAAAGATCAGCGGGATTTTCATTTGCCGTTTACGAGGCAATAAAGATCACACGGGATCTTAACCTGATTAAATTTTTCCTTCGGACATTATTAAAGATCGGGGAGCGCGGAGCGTTTCTTGCCTGGAAATTTTTTGTGCAGAATGTCGTTCCTCAAAATATTGTAATTGAAATGATTAAAAAAATCCCCGAACCATTGCGCCTGAGTTTTGTTTATCAATATACACTTGATACAATTTCAACCCGCAGGCGCTATGGACCATTGGCCAAGCTCCTCCTTAGAGATATCAAGGACCGCCACGCCGTTGTTGAATTTTTGGCCGATCTATTTGACCGGGAGCTCCTCTTAGATTCTGTGTTTTATGATCTTTGCCGGAGGCTGAAGATAAAAGAAACAATAGCGCAAATCGAGCTAAGATCAAACCGACAACGGGATAAAATCAAGGGGTTAAAGCTACTCGGACCCTTGGGCAGAGTCTCTGATTATCATTTATGCCTTCCCTTGCTTTCCCAAGACGAAATCCCTTCTGTGCGTATCGCGTGTCTAAATATGCTCGGCCGGTCAATCGCGGAAGAGGATCCAAAGATAATAAAGGCTGTTTCCGCTCTTTTGGATGACGAGGATGAGAATATACGATTCCACGCCTTTAATACCCTTGCCGCATTGAAGGCTCCCGCATTAGGGAAGATAACCGCCGATCTTTGTGAAAATCACCCTGCTATGAGCACACGTGTCTATGAGTCATTACGAGATTTGGAGTGGATGGAACTTAATCCCGTCTTAAATACCCTCCCTTCAGATCAAGGACGAGAAGCACGGAGGACTATTGTTAATTCGATTGTTCGGAACGATCCTGAAAAACTGACCATTTTTCTGAACCAATATTTGAAAAGTTCGCATGATGAAGCCCGCAACGAAGCCGCAAAGCTCCTTAAAAGGATTGATTCAATCAAGAATAAAAAGATTGAAGAGGCCGTTAAAGATGATACCCCGGAATACTCGCCTTCCGCCAAGACTGACAAGAAAGGCCTCTTTGGGAAAAGGAAACAACGTAAGCTTTTGCAACGGCTTTTAAATGGTGAGTCCCTCGAAGGTGTGGAATTTCAAGGGGAGGTACTTTCGGACTTAGATATTTCCGGCATCAGTCTCCGCAATGTTAATTTTGATGGGGCGTTCTTTTCTAATGTAAGTATCTCATCCGCAAAGCTTTACTCGGTCACGTTCAAGGGAGCGCGTTTTGAAAATGTAAAGATGGACAATGCCTTACTCGACTCTGTGTCATTCGAGGATGCCGTCATAAAAGGGTCGTCTTTCACAAAAGCCTCTTGCAGCTCGTGCGATTTTACCAATGCCTGGATCTATGGGTCATCTTTTGGCCTTGCCGACTTGAAAGGTTCCATCTTTGTCAGTGGAAAGATCAAAAAAACAGATTTTTCACGGACAGATCTTACGGAGACGTCCTTTGTTGAGTCGGATTTAACTCAAGTCTCTTTCAATTTTGCCACACTTCATCTTGCAGATTTTTCCCTGGCACGCGGCATGGATTGTGACTTTTTGGGTATTGATTTTTCCGATATTACTACGGAACAGTCTGAGTTGGATACTCGATCAGGCTTGTTCGGCGATGTTGTGCTTCCCGATCTCTTTTTTGAAGACGAACTCCTTAAACACGGCGCCTTCAATCTTGTGGTACTTGCCGAAGAAATGGATAAGCGCCGCAAGGCCTTCCTTGAATACAATCATAGAAGGACTGAACTGGCGCTTGATACCTTTCAGTCTGAGCAAGGCGACCTGTTTACATTAATCCCCTTCCTGATTCATTCAAATCTGGAATTGCTTCCCACAGACAGTCCGATCCGTAACGCCCCGGCAGGGATTTGCGGATACTCCTTTCCTTTGGAAGTCCTCCAATTAGCAAAGAAGTATTTCATTATAGATGATTTTGCGCCATCTTTGCAGAAAGAGCATTACATTGAAGGGCTTTTCACTATCGGCAGTGTGGGAACAATAGCACAGTCCGCCGACTCCGCCATAGACTATTGGGTGTGTGTAGACGATGCCAAGCTGGGAGAGAAAAGGATTAAACGCCTGAGCGCAAAACTCCGAGCTATTGAAAAATGGGCTGCTAAAACATTTAACACCGAACTCCATTTTTTTGTGGTCGACCTTGCAAGCGTACGCGAGGATAGATTCGGTGTAAGTGACCAGGAAAGTTCCGGATCGGCTCAGGGAAAAATTTTAAAGGAAGAGTTTTACCGCACCATGATCCACGTCGCTGGCAAGATTCCGTTATGGTGTGTTCTCCCATCTGGTGTAAAAGATAAACATTATCAACGCCTCCTTTCCCTGGCATCACAATTCCACAAAGATTATCTGGACCTGGGTAACGTTTCCACTATTCCACAAGGAGAATATTTTGGCGCGTCAATATGGCAACTTTTCAAGGGCATGAAGAGTCCTTACAAGTCGGTCATGAAAATGGCTCTATTAGAGAGATATATTCAGGAAGAAGAACAGCACGGACTCTTGTGTAACCGGCTCAAAGCGGGTTGGTCGCGTGGCAGGTACGATCTTAGACACTTAGATCCTTATTTGTTGCTTTTTGAGGAAGTCTTAGACTATTATGATCGCACAGAACAAAAAAGTACGGAACGGCTGCTCCAGATTTGCTTTTTTATGAAACTTGGAATACAGTCGATCACTGATCTGGACAACTCAGTGATCGGGGCCAAGAAGCGGCTGGTGCAAGATTATATCGAGAGTTGGGATTGGAATGAGACAATGGTACAGGATTTAGGACACTTTCGGGATTGGCCATTTGACAAGATCTTTAAACTCAGCGCCAAGGTTAATAATTATATGATAGAGACTTACAAAAAATTAAGTCGTACGTTGCAGGCGAGGGCGGCGCAGGAAACAACAATTACGCCTAAGGACCTGACGATCTTGGGACGTAAGATGTTTGTCCAATTTTCAAAAAAATCCCATAAGGTAGACAAGCTTCCACTTATAGTACACGGCAAGGCGCTGTTTCAGCAGTTATACTTTCAATATAACAACCCGAAAGATGGACCGGCAACCTGGAGTTTGGACCATTTGCAACGAGACGGGCAGAGGGGACGCAAGGGGGGAAACCTATTGAAAAGTGGTCGTATCGAAGAGATTTGCATATGGCTGGTTCACAACGGTCTTTATTTACCCACCACGTCGTTTCAGCTTATGCCGAACCCGACCCCTATTTCGCTGCAAGACATCCTTGATCTCCTACGAAAATTGCACGAGTTCTATCCAGTGCATGAGGCTGAAAAAATCGTTCCGCAAGCGCTCTTGAAAGAACCTTATATACAGAAGCTTTTTTTAACCATTAATTTTAACTTAAATCGAAAGCTCAAAAAGGTCCATGAATACACAACAATATATATGACCAGCTGGGGCGAGTTCTTCTGTCGGACTTTTCATGACAAGAACGGACTCCCTTCTGTTAAGGAGACTCTAAACAGGGCAAAGGAACAATTGGATCTACCGTGTCCTTCCGGCCAAGTTGGACTTTATATCCCTCAGGTGGCCCGCAAATATATTCTGGTGAAATAGGAGAAGATTTGGAACCTTTCAAAAATAAAAAACATCTTAATAAATTTCGTTTGATACTGCTTGGCGCTTTTTTCGGGATCTTTATTTTCTGGGGTTGCGCTGAGATTATCCCATTTAAGAAAAAGATCCCAACAGAGCCTCCCACCCCCGAGATGATTCAGGCATATAAGGTGCTTGATAAGGCCGAACACTTCATACAAGCAGGGGAACATCAAAAAGCGCTCAACATCTACGATGACTATCTAAGCCAGTCACCTCCCGGTCCTCTTGCTGATAGATTTATGATGGAGAGGGGTAACACCTATCTGTGGATGGGAGATTACACCGGCGCCCGCGGCGCCTATCAAGTATTGATCTTTGATTTTCCCCGCAGCCTTTTAGCTGCCGAAGCCAAGTTTAATATCGCGTTTGCCTATTATAAAGAAAACAATTACGATGAGGCTATCCTGTATGCCAAAAGCCTTCTCTCCCTTAAGTATCTTTCTCTCCAGGAAGAGGTCCGACTGATTACCCTGATAGGGGACTCACTTTTGGGGCAAAAAAAGGCCTGCGACGCTGTTGTGTCGTATGTGGACGCGTATCGGTTGGCACAGGGTGAGGAAAAAGAAAATATTGGGGAGAAAATACAACTGGCGTTAGCCGAGCTCACTGAGCCGGAGATTAGAATCCTTGCCCGGCGGTATAAAAACGATGTGCTTCCGGGCTATCTTTTGTTTCAAAAGGCAAAACTGTACGAACAACAGGGGCATGAGGTTAATGCGTTAGAGGTACTTTCAGAATTCTTGAGAGATTTTTCAAGGCATGAACTATCCGGGGCCGCCAGGGAGCTTGAGGGTCGTCTTAAGAAAAATCTTGATATCGCCAAGTGGGCCATTGGCTGCATTCTTCCCCTGACAGGTCCTTATCAACAATTTGGAAACCGCGTTCTTTCCGGCATAGAGTTGTCGCTTGCTGAATTTAGTAGCTCCACCGGCGCGCCATCAGTTCGGCTAATTATAAAAGATTCAAAGAGTGATCCCGAGGCGGCCACTCGCGCGTTGGAATATCTGGTTAAAAATGAAAGGGTAATAGGAATCATCGGCCCGATGATTACAGCGGAATACGTAGCTGAAACCGCCAACAATATGGGCCTCCCCATCATTACTCTGACTCAGAAAGAAGATATCACTAAAACAGGAAAATTTATATTTAGAGACTTCTTGACCCCCTTGCAGCAGATTAAAACTATTGTCCCTTATGCGGTAAATATCTTGGGATATAAAAAGTTCGCGATTATTTATCCGGAAGATACCTATGGTAAGCGGTTTATGAATCTATTCTGGGATGAGCTGGTTCAACACGGGGGACAGGTGGTGGGAATCGAATCATATAAAAGCAAGCAGACCGATTTTGCTACGCCTATTAAAAAATTAGTCGGTCTTTACTATGAGCGTGTTGATCCGATAGAAGTGGATTCAAAAGAGGTGACAGATGAGGTTATAGAAGAAACCGGCGCGGATGAGACTGAATATACAGGAGATGAAGAAGCAGAAGCCGCGGAACCGGAAGGGCCTGAACCGATCATCGATTTCGACGCAATCTTTATTCCGGACACATCAAAAAATATAAGTCTTATTGCCCCCCAACTGTTATACAACGATGTATCGGGTGTTTTACTCATTGGAACCAACCTTTGGTATTCCCCATGGCTATTGAGACAGTCCGCGGGTTACGTGCAAGGCTCGGTTTTCCCAAGCGGTTTCTTTGTCGAAGATTCAAGTCCTGTTGTGCGGGCATTTGTCAAAAACTTTCAAGACACCTTTGGACGCAAACCAGGTTTCTTAGACGCACAGGGATATGATACCGCCAAATTACTCTTTCATCTCATCAAAAATCCAACCCTGCGTACTCGTAATGCTTTGAGAGTGGCGCTGCACCAGGTCAGCAACTTTCCGTCTGTTACAGGGTTTATCTCCTTTGATGAAACCGGGGATGCGAATAAGGAGCTCGCTCTGTTAAGGGTGAAAGGGAAACGTTTCTTTCAAATCCAGTAATTTCAACCTAAGTTGCGCGATTTTTGAGGAAGAGATGTGCCTGCCCGGGATAGCCGTCCCGTCATAAAATACGTCATCAAATATACGAATTGGAACACTTAGCCCGCATTATTCATAAAAAACTTTCTGAAAGTTGATATTCTATTTTATTTCGCCACATTATTTTTGTAAAAGTGTACTAACTGAAAATACACACTGTTTTTTTGATTGTTTTTTGTAATTCAGATTTTTTTTACCTTCGGCTTGCCGGGTTAGTAAAAATGGTTGGTGATGGATTATTCGTTCTCGTCCAACCATTCACCATAGAGCTTTTTCGCACATTCCGGGCAGATGCCATGGCTGAATTCAACCTCGGAATGGGTGCTAATATATGCCTCTATCTGGTTCCAATATCCTTTGTCATCGCGAATCTTCTTACACGAAGAGCAGATAGGCAGCATTCCGCTCAAGGCCTTGATCTCTGACAGGGCTTTCCGGAGATCGCTGATAAGCCGCTCCCGATCCTTTTCGGCCATCTTCCGCTTTGTAATGTCACGACAAATCTCCACCACCATCTTTGGTGTGCCGTCGGCATCGTGTGCAGCCACACTTGCCGTACACCAGAATGTCATCTGCTTCCCGTCGGGTCCCTTGACTTTTGTTTCAAATTCGTGAATCTTGCCGTCTTCAAAGCACTTCTTTACTATGCACGGTTCACATGGCGTATCATACCCGTGGTACACCTTATAGCACTTCTTGCCGACCAGGTCCGGGCCGAGCAGTCCCTTTGCAACACCGTTTGCCCATAAAATAGTATGGTGATCGTCCAACATGAACATGTGATCCGTCATCGATGAAATTATCCCCGCCAGCTTCTCCTCGCTCTCCCTCAGGTCCTCTGCTGATTGAGCAATTTGTCTTAAATGTTTTGTCTCGGCCTTAAGTTCTGCCTTTCTCTTCTGAGTTCTAAAGAGAGTAATACCACCGCCGGCAAACAACAAGATAATAACTCCTGAAATTGCAAATGTATTTCTTGCGTGCTCCGCAATGGGCCTTGCAACTTCAGAATACGCTATACAAATACCCACCGACCATAGTTGATTTCCCGCATGAACAGGGGCATACGCCACAATTCTCTTGCCGAGTTCGGGATGTAAAAAGATGTCTGTGCCTTCTCTCCCCTGAATCGACTCAGCCAGGATATTTTCCAGCGTTGACCAATCATAATCAGGCATCTTTTCCCTATCGTCATTCACAAAATGTTGTCCTATCCTGTCCTCATGCTCGTGACCCAATAAAATTCCCCGTGCATCCACAATCCATTTACAGCTTTGGGTCCCTGCCTGGAGCGGTTGCATGAAATGCGTATAGATAGTATCCGTTTGTACCATCCAGCGAACCATTCCTGCGAATTCCCCCCCGCAAAATACAGGCTCTGCAATGGATATGGCCAGGTTACCCAGATTGTTATAAAAGGGTTCACTGACATACGGCTTATGTTCCCGTACGACAGAGGCGACTCCGGGCTTATCCTTATGATCCATTCCGGGTCTGTTTTCTATATAAGGGTGTCTGTGCAGCATAATTCCACCTGCGTCCAGAGTGGTAAGGGCATCCGTAGCATTGGCGTGAATCTCATAAAGGGTTTGGACAGGGCAATATTCAGATTCAGGGGCTTTATGTTTAATTTTCCTGTAAATTGATTCCTGAACCGCTGGATTTAGCGAAAGGGTTTTGAGTGTTTCCACATGTTCGTCAATGAATTCTTCTATCCTCTGCGCGGTTGTCCTCGCAAGCACGAGAAGCTGCTGTTGTGCCTGGGATACAACGAGCTTCTCATGCTTTCTGTGGTTAAGGTAAGCCACGTATACAATTATCACAGCAACTGCCAACCCGGCAATTACACTTAACGCGGCCTTCCAAAATAATTTTCTTGTTTCCATATTATACGCTCTTGCACTACTACATCATACCTATGACATAGCAGGAAATATGCCGAAATAGCATAAAAAATAATGTACTGTAGTTCCAAATAGTTAAGACTTCTTGTACACAACCACCGCATTTGAACCTGCATGTAAATATAGTCTGGTTGTGACTGTATGTCAAATTTTTGACTTTGACAGGGCTGTTGTGACTGTATGTCAAATTTTTGACTTTGACAGGGCTATGGAGCGCTCGTTGATTATAACTAAACTTACCCCAAACTAAGAGGCTGTCCGAGAATTATGTCCGTAACGAAAAACCATTGCGTACAAAGTTGCAACTCATACAAGCCAAGATTCATTTTATCGTTGTAACTTCCGCATATTATATCATTGCCAATCCGCGGCATGTTATTTGCTCTGACTACTTCGAAGAAGCGAGACCTTTGCACAACGCGACATTTT